>NZ_JBQKGW010000018.1:0-58416 GCF_052118625.1 Porcincola sp. LCP21S3_C12
CACGGCATAAAGCAATCCGATGTAAAATCCATCAGAATAATTTATGCTGTGCCTCTTTTTAATTTGATTGAATGTGGTATGGTTTAGGACCAGATAAAATGCGGGATAACACTTCCGGTCATTTTTGATATTCATGGCGGAGGATGGCAGTACGGGGACAAGGAGTTATACAGGCATTATAACATCGCATTAGCCCGGCACGGATTTGCAGTGATCGGGTTCAATTACAGGCTTGCCCCTGAAGATTGCTTCCCTGCGGCATTCACAGATGTCAACAGAGCAATGAACTGGGTGGAAGGAAACGGGGAGCACTTTGGGCTTGACCTGAACCGTGTGTTCATGGTTGGAGACTCTGCGGGTGGTCAGATGGCATCCTGGTATGCAACTCTACTCAGCAGTCAAAGATTCAGAGATGTTTACCTGGAGAAGTTTCCTCTGTCAGGCAACGGAGAGACAGCGGCTTTTACATGGGAGGAATATGCACGTCAAGATGTGGGAGACGCTTTTGATCCGGAAACGACAGAAAATATCCCTGATGAGAATATGCAACCGGATGAAACATACCAGTTTAATGTCCCATACGATCAACTCCGTCTTCGGGGAGTAGCGTTAAACTGTGGCATCTACAAAATGAGAGAGTCCCTTCAGGGTGGAGAAGTTGACAATGCCTTTGTTCAGTTTCTGGGGGATCTCTATGAAAGCAGGAAAGAGGATGTCAAGGAATTGGTGGATGCCTGGAATTTCATGGATGAAAATTTCCCGCCAGCATTCGTCATGACAGCTGCGAATGATTTTCTGAGGGATTGCGCAGCTCCTCTGCACGATCACCTGAGCCGACTCGGAGTAAAGTGTGAACTGCATCTGTACGGAAAGCCGGAGCAGACATACATGGGACATGTCTTCCATGTAAACCAAAAGCTGGATGAGGCTCATCAGTGCAATGAGGATGAATGTGAATTCTTCAAAGGGCTTTTTGCCTGAATGATTGTTGGCTGTTATACGTTTTACATGCAAAGGAGATTATCGATGATACGGATCAGAAGAGCAGCAGAGAAAGATATTCCGAGACTGCATGAGCTCCTGGGGCAGGTGCTTCAGATTCATGCAGCCATTCGGCCGGATATTTTCATTGCCGGAACGACAAAATATACGGACGAGGAGCTTCGGGAGCTGATCCGGGATGATGCAAAACCAGTCTATGTCGCGGCGGACGAGCAGGACATATGCGAGGGGTATGCATTTTGTCAGCTGCGGAAGCAGCCATTTTCCAACAATATGGTACCGTTTCAGTCTCTGTTCATCGATGATCTGTGCGTCGATGAGAGGATGAGGGGACAGCATATAGGAGAGAGTCTGTTCGCATTTGTAAAAGAAGAGGCAAAGAGGCTGGGCTGTTACGAGGTGACGCTCAATGTCTGGGAAGGAAATACATCTGCGGAGAAGTTCTATGAGAAGATGGGCATGAAGACCAAGGAGCGGCAGATGGAGTACATTCTGTCCTGACCCGGAACATTCTTTGACCCAAATCGGGGCGGACGTTCGGAAATGGATCAGGCTTCAGGTCTTCGTCTGCTCGCCGGTGCGTTTCTCTTTCCTGTACGCTGTCGGGGACAGGCCGCATTGTTTCTGAAGCCTTTCTTGTTAAATCGTGTAAAATCGTTCACAAAAAGTCGAGGAAAATGTGATTTTCCCCGACTTTTTGTTGTACAATTAAATTACAGATCGTCTGTTTCAGGCAGAATGACAGGAGGATGGCCATGACAGAGAGGTTCAGACTGAATAACGGGATGACGATCCCGAAAATTGGATTCGGTACCTACAAGGCTGCGGCGGATGGTACAGAGCGGGTGATCAGTGAGGCGATCCAGGCGGGGTATCGGTATTTCGACACAGCATCGTTCTATGGGACGGAGGAGGCCCTCGGGAAGGCATGGACACAGAGCAATCTGGAACGCGGCGCGTTTCAGATTGCATCAAAGGCCTGGAAGAGTGAACTGGGGTACCGGGAGGTGCGTGCGGCGTTTGAAAAGTCGCTTGAAAGGCTCCGGACAGATTATCTTGACCTGTACCTGATTCACTGGCCGCTGCCCGCGCCAGACTATCAGGAATGGGAAAAGCTTGACCTGGATACATGGAAGCTGATGGAGGAGCTGTACCAGGAAGGGAAAGTGCGGGCGATCGGCGTCAGCAATTTTCTTCCGCAGCACCTGCTTAACCTGATAGAGCACGCGGAGGTGGTGCCGGCTGTAGATCAGCTGGAGTTCCATCCAGGTCATACGCAGGAGGTGACGCTTCGGTTCTGCCAGGAGAAGGGGATCCAGGTGCAGGCGTGGAGTCCGCTTGGCAGAAGCCGGGTGCTGACAGATCCGCTGATTGTCTCACTTGCGGAGAAGTATGGGGTGTCATCCGCGCAGCTCTGTCTGCAGTACGATCTGCAGCGAGGCGTGATGGTCATCCCGAAAGCGTCTTCGCCGGAGCGGATGCGTCAGAACCTGAACCTGGGCGATTTCAAAATCTCCCAGATCGATATGTATCGCATCGATACGATGCCGGACTACGGGTGGTCGGGAGAGCATCCGGAGCGGGAACGTGTCGATATCCATATCCAGGCACATGAAGGGTGAGCAGACACACGAAGCGCAGACAGGCTGCGTGAGGAAAGCCAAAACAGGAGAGCAGACAGATGGGAGAAAAAGCAAAAGTTTATTTTACGGATTTCAGGACAAAGGTTGATGTACCGCTGACAGCAAAGCTGCAGAAGCTGATCCGGAAGGCTGGGATCGGATCGATTGACATGGATGGAAAGTTTGTCGCGATCAAGATGCACTTCGGGGAGCTGGGGAATCTGGCGTTCCTGAGACCGAATTACGCGAAGGCGGTCGCGGATGTCGTGAAGGAGAATGGCGGACTGCCATTTCTGACGGACTGCAATACGCTGTATCCGGGAAGCCGCAAGAACGCACTGGAGCATCTGACATGTGCGGAAATGAATGGGTTCAACTCCATTACAACCGGCTGTCATGTCATCATCGCAGACGGACTGCGCGGAACGGACGAGGTGGAAGTACCGATCCGGAACGGAGAGTACCTGAAGACGGCGCTGATCGGAGAGGCTGTCATGGATGCAGATGTGTTCATCTCCCTGACCCATTTCAAGGGGCATGAGGCAGCCGGATTTGGCGGGACCATCAAGAACATCGGGATGGGCTGCGGGAGCCGCGCGGGAAAGATGCAGCAGCACAACGATGGGAAACCGCACGTGATCGAGGAAAAGTGCAGGAAGTGTCACCGCTGCGCCCGGGAGTGCGGTTCGGATGCGATCGACTACGAGCGGGGCGTGGCGCACATCAACCAGGATATCTGCAAGGGATGCGGGCGCTGTATCGGGGCCTGTGCCTTTGATGCGATTGAGAACGACAATGCGAATGCGAACGAAGTGCTTGGCTGCAAGATGGCAGAGTATACGCAGGCAGTCTGTGACGGCCGGCCGTGCTTCCACATCAGCCTGATTCAGGATGTCTCGCCGAACTGTGACTGCCATGGCGAGAATGACGCTCCGATCCTTCCTGATGTCGGGATGCTGGCTTCATTTGACCCGGTGGCGCTCGACCAGGCTTGTGTGGATTTGTGTGAGCAGCAGACACCAATCCGGAATTCCCAGCTTGGCGACAACCTGGCCAGACCGGACTGGCACCACTACCACGAGCACTTCAAGGACAACAACCCGAATGTGGCGTGGAAGGAGACGCTGGAACACGCCGAGAAGATTGGTCTGGGCACCAGGGAGTACGAACTGATTACCATGTAAATTTCACGAACGATCGGTTGATCGCTGGCCTGCAGCCGGATGAGCATGACGGCTGACGCTCTGAGACATCACATAGCCAGATCAGCGCTGGAAATGTCCAGGAAGTAACTGCCGCGGGGAACTTTCGGGGATAGGCTGAAAGAATGAGCAGGGGAGAGCGGTCTCTTGTAATTTTGTTGGAAATATCTTACAATTCTCTCTAATGGACTTTTCAGATTGCACAGAAACGGGAGGGAGAAAATGAGTCTTTTTGGCGGTGTGATCAACATCACGGGGATTACGTTCTTCGTGATGAGTATCTTTGCAATTATTGTCGGCGGCTATCTGATCGGCAAGATCTCAATCAAAGGCGTCTCGCTGGGGACGGCAGGTGTCTTCATTGCTTCCATTATATATGGAATCCTGCATTCGAAGCAGCTGGCTGACACAATGAATTTCAGCGGGATTGACTTCAGCCCCGATGCACTGAAGATCATCGAGAACTGCGGACTGGTTCTGTTTGTCTGCTCCGTCGGCCTGATCGCGGGGCCGAGTTTTTTCTCCAATCTGAAGAAGAATTTCAAGTCCTATATCCTGCTCGGGGTTGTGATCATTCTGAGCGGCGGTCTGACGACGGTTGCGTGCTACTTCATCGGAAGAGGCGGGGAAGCTGATACGAAGCAGTTTGTCGCGCTTCTGACCGGTCTGCTCTCAGGAGCCCTCACATCCACGCCGGCGTTCTCGGCGGCGAAGGCGACCGTCGCGCCGGAGTATGAAAGTGCGGTGACCGTCGGATACGGAATCTCCTATATCTTCGGGGTCATCGGTGTCGTGCTGTTCGTTCAGCTCATTCCGAAGATTCTCCACGCGAACATCGATGAGGAGGTCCGGAAGATCACGGATGTTTCGGCCGGGCAGAGGCGGAAGGACGGCCGGCACTATATTGAGATTGATCCGTTCGGAATTGGCGCCTTCGCATTCGTCATCCTGACGGGGATCTTCCTTGGGGCGGTTCATATCCCGCTCACTTCGAAGGGACTTGCCGGGACTTCATTTTCCCTGACGACGACGGGCGGCGTGCTGATTGCCGGACTGATCTGGGGACATTTCGGACACCTTGGCGCGATTTCTCTTCATGTGAAGAGCGAGGTGCTCAAGACCTTCCAGGAATTCGGCCTGATCCTGTTCCTGATCGGGGCAGGTGTGTCCGGCGGCTCCAAGTTCATCGAGTACTTTAAGCCGATCTATTTCGTGTACGGCCTGTTCATGACCCTGATCCCGATGATCATCGGCTTTATTGTCGCGATGAAGGCCGTGAAGCTGCATCTGATGAATGCGCTTGGCTGCATTACAGGCGGCATGACATCCACGCCGGCGCTTGGAACCCTGATCAAGGTTGCGAAGACAGAGGCTGTCGCTTCTGCATATGCGGCAACTTACCCGATCGCGCTGATCACGGTTGTGCTGGTCTGCCAGTTCCTGATTCTGCTGCTGCACTGATTCAGTCAATATCAATATTGCGATAAGAGAGACAGGGATCTGCGGAGAAATCCGCAGATCTTTTTTTATGATGACGTGTCAATCAGCCCTGCCACCACTTGCATGCAGGTATGCGTGGTGACGGCCTTTTGACACTGCAATCATAAGATTGAGAATATAAAGACTATACAAAGAAATATACAGTTATTTGTGCTAATTCATGGATGATAAACAGATAGTTATTTAGTATTATTACATTAATCAGATATAAGTGAGCCTGCCATGGGCAGGCAAAAACAATGAAAGGAGCGGAGATATGAAAAGGGCAGGTAAGCTGAGTGTGTATCTGCTGTCGCTGATGCTTGTGGTATTCCTGACAGCGGTTCCGGTGGCAGCTGCGGAGGGAGAATCGGAGAGCGGACTGTCGAAGGACCTGGTGATTCTGTTTACGAGCGATGTCCACTGTGGTGTGGATCAGAATTTTGGCCTCGATGGGCTGTACCAGGTCCGGAAGTATTATGAGGATCAGGGGTGTTACACATTGCTTGTGGATGACGGGGATTTCATCCAGGGCGAACCGATCGGTACGATGACGAAGGGGGAGACACCGCTGGAGCTGATGAACGCGGCAGGCTATGACATTGCCATTCCGGGCAATCATGAATTTGACTATGGGATGGATCAGTTCCTGGCGCTGACCGGGAAAGCAAAGTTCCCGTACATCAGCTGTAATTTCAACAAGGATGGGAAACTGGTCTTCGACCCTTATGTCATCAAGGAATTTGACGGCATCAAGTTTGCGTTTGTCGGCATGACGACACCGCAGACCATCACCTCGTCCACACCGGCTTATTTCCAGGATGACGCCGGAAACTTTGTGTATGATTTCTGCCAGGACGAGACGGGAGAAAAACTATACGCAAAGGTTCAGGAGGCGGTCGATCAGGCGAGAACAGAGGGCGCGCAGTATGTTGTCGCCATGGCGCACCTCGGGAACGAGGATACGGCTTCGCCATGGCGCTATGATCAGGTGATTTCCAATACAACCGGGATCGATGTGCTCCTTGACGGACACAGCCATGATACGGATCAGGTGACGATGAAGAACAAAGACGGAAAGGATGTGATCCGGAGCGCCTGCGGGACAAAGCTTGCCTGCATCGGCACTGTGAAGTTCGGGATGGATGGTACCGTCAGCAGCCAGCTCCTGACCTGGGGACTGGAAGGGTCTGCGAAGGATACGTTTGGCTTCAGCAACTCCGTCACGGAGGAGGTAAAGAAGGCCCAGGAGAAGCTGGACGAAAGTCTGAAAACAGTTGTGGGACATACGGATGTGAATCTGACGATTGTGGATCCGACTGCGGTCGATGACGCGGGCGAACCGATCCGGATTGTCCGCAACGCAGAGACAAATCTGGGTGACCTGGTAGCGGATGCATACCGGGCAGCGGGAAAGGCGGACATCGGATTTGCAAATGGAGGCGGCATCCGTGCCAATATCCCGGCGGGCGACATTACACAGGGCGATATCCTCACGGTTCAGCCATATGGCAACATGGTCTGTGTGGCGGAGCTGACCGGGCAGCAGGTCCTGGATGCGCTGGAGTGGGGAGCCCGCACGGTTCCGAGTGAGAACGGCGGTTTCCTTCAGGTTTCAGGACTGACATACGAGATCCATACAGACGTCCCGGATCACTGCACGCAGGATGAAAATGGCCTGTGGACGGGGCATGAGGGAGAGTATCGGGTGAAGAACGTCATGGTTGGCGGAAAGGCACTCGAACTGGAGAAGACATACACCGTGGCAACCCACAACTATATGCTGAAGCAGCAGGGGGATGGCTACAATATGTTTACCGACGCAAAGATCCTGCAGGACGAGTTTATGCTGGACAATCAGGCACTGATCAACTTCGTTGCGGACGATCTCGGCGGGACTGTCGGGGATGCGTATGAGAATCCTTATGGCGACGGCAGAATTGTGGCAGTTGAGGGAAGTGCACAGACAGAAGGCGCCGCAGAAACGGTGACAGAAGCGGCATCCTGACAGAGTGGAAGCAGTCTGTGGTAACAGAAGCGGCATTCTGACAGAGTGGAAGCAGTCTGTGGCGACAGAGGCGGCAATGCCGCAGGCGGCGGAAGCTGCGGGAAGGGCTGAGATTTCAGCCCTTCCTTCTTTTTTGAAAGCGGCTGTTCATCATCGAGTGAGGGATGATACTCCTCCGGATCCCTCTGACGGGCCTGCTTATGCACATATGAAAAGACATGGAAGTCCGTATGCCGATGTGCTATAATCACGCCGTCAATGAGCGATCCAAAAAGACGAACAGGTATTTTTCGATATGAGACTGAAGAAAAACTTTCGACTGACATCCGCCCAGATTATTCTGGCAGGCTTTTTTCTGGTCATTCTGGCGGGGGCACTTCTTTTGATGCTTCCGATTGCCAGTATGGAGGGAAGGGTAACGCCATTTCTGGACTGTCTGTTTACATCTACGTCGGCAACCTGTGTGACCGGACTTGTCGTTTATGACACGGCGACACACTGGAACCTGTTCGGAAGGATTGTCATCCTGTCACTGATCCAGGTTGGCGGACTGGGCGTCATCACTACTGCATTTCTGATTCGTGTCATTATAGGTTCCAAGATCTCTCTGATTCAGAGAACGCTTCTGCAGGACTCCATATCCGGGGACAATGTGCAGGGGATTATCCGGATGTCGCTGTACATCATAAAGATGGTTATGGCGGTGGAGCTGGGCGGAGCCCTCGTCATGTATCCTGTGTTTGCCCGGGATTTCGGACCAGTAACCGGAGCGGGGTATGCACTGTTTCACTCCGTCTCGGCATTCTGCAATGCGGGCTTTGACCTGATGGGCGTTCGGGAGAGGTATTCTTCTCTTGCTGCTTACCAGGGCAATGCGGTGATCAACCTGGTGATCATGGCGCTGATCGTGTTCGGCGGCCTGGGCTTTTACACCTGGAGAGATCTGCAGAGAAACAGGCTTCATTTCAGTCGGTATACGCTGCAGACAAAGGTGGTTGTGACGACCACGGCAATTCTGATTCTTGTTCCGGCTGTCATCTTTTTCTTTGCGGAGTACAGGTCGCTGCCGGCAGGGGAGCGGGTTCTGTCTTCATTTTTCCAGTCTGTAACGACCAGGACTGCAGGCTTCAATACCTCGGATCTCACAAAATTCAAGGAAAATGATCTTCTGATCATGATTATGCTGATGCTGATCGGCGGGTCCCCGGGATCAACCGCCGGCGGCATGAAGACGACGACCATCGCTGTTGTGGTCGGTACTTTCCTGAGCCTGAGCGGACGGCGGAGCAGCACCGTCCTGCATCAGCGCCGGATTCCGGCGAAGACGGTAAGGGCTGCATTTTCCATTGTTCTGATGTATGTCACACTGTTTCTGGCAGGCGGCATGGCGATCAGTGCGATGGAGCACCGGTCCCTTCTGAGAAGCTTCTTTGAAACAGCTTCCGCGATCGGAACGGTTGGCCTGACGCTTGGCCTGACACCCTCGCTTCATGCAGTATCAAAGCTGATTCTGATCACTCTGATGTTCTATGGGAGAGTGGGAGGCCTGACCTTCATGTATGCGACCTTCAGGAGGTCCAGAGTAGGGTCCTCATGTCTGCCGCAGGAGGATCTGAACGTAGGGTAAACATCAATTACAAGGAGCCGCGTTTTGCGGGGAAATGGAGAGACGGATGAAAAACAATATCCTGTTGATCGGTCTTGGATATTTTGGAATGACAGTTGCGAAAAAGCTGACGGAGTACAAACAGGACGTTATGGCGGTCGATATGAGCGAGGAGCGTGTTGATCTGGCACTTCCCTTTGTGACGAATGCAAGAATCGGCAATGCGACCGATGAGAAGTTTGTCGCCAGCCTCGGTGTGAATGACTACGATTTCTGTATTGTCGGAATCGGAGACGACTTCCTCAGCTCGCTTCAGACAACAGCTCTTCTCAAGGATTACGGAGCAAAATATGTGGTAGCCCGCGCGACGTCCGATGCGCAGGAGAAGCTCCTGCTGAGAAATGGAGCTGACAGGGTTGTTTTTCCTGAGAAGACGCTTGCGACATGGACAGCGATCCGCTTCGCCTCGAATCACATCTTCGACTATCTGGCACTGGATGACCAGTTCTCAATTGCGGAGATCGATGTCCCGAAGCGCTGGGTAGGGAAGACGGTTCATGAACTCGATATCAGGAAGCTTTATCATTTAAATATCATTGCACTGAAGGAGGACAATGTCCTGATCCCCGGCGTGGATCCGACAAAGCCTTTAACGGCGAATCAGAGACTGGTTGTACTGGGACGAAAAGAAAACATCGATAAATGCTTTCAATGAAAATAATAATAATTACTGAAAAAGTGCTTGCATCCGGTTTTCGGGCATGCTAGAATGTAGTCACAGCAGACGAGAAACCTCTGCAGGAGAGAACCTGCAGAATCACGGCATTGAAAAGAAAGGAAAGAAAGAGATGGCAAAAAATCCGTACGCAGGTACCAAGACAGAGAAAAATCTTCAGGAAGCCCTGGCAGGCGAATCAATGGCGAGAAACAAGTATACATACTTTGCTTCTGTCGCAAAGAAGGCAGGGTATGAGCAGATTGCGGCGCTGTTCCAGAAGACCGCTGACAATGAGAAGGAGCATGCGAAGCTGTGGTTCAAGCATCTTGGACTTCTCGGCGACACAGCTGAGAACCTGGCTTCGGCGGCAGAGGGTGAGAATTACGAGTGGACGGACATGTATGACCGCATGGCGAAGGATGCCGATGAGGAAGGATTCCATGAGCTGGCGGAGCAGTTCAGAAGGGTAGCAGCGATTGAGAAAACACATGAAGAGCGCTACCGCAAGCTTCTTCACAACGTCGAGGCGAAGGAAGTCTTCGAGAAGAGCGGCGTAGTAGTCTGGGAGTGCAGAAACTGCGGACATGTCGTTGTCGGAACAAAGGCTCCGGATGTGTGTCCGGTCTGCTATCATCCGCAGTCTTTCTTTGAGGTTCGCGCAGAGAACTATTGACAGGCAGTGCTGCCCAGCAGAGCCTGATGAGAAAACACGGCTCCGGAACGGTGAAGGAGCCTGAACAGCATGGCAGATCGTGCCATAAGGCAAAAGAGAAGCGGTACAGCCAGGATCGCATATCATTCAGGCTGAACCGCTTCTCTATTTGTATGACTGCTTTCTATTACTGCCTGTCTGTGTCCGCCGCCGTGCTCTTTTGTTCCTTTTCACCCTGCTCTGTGATATAGCGCTTGATTGCCGCAAAGCTCTCCGGACTGAGGTCATGCTCGATCTTGCAGGCGTCAGCAGCGGCTGTCGTCTGGTCGACACCAAGACTGGTCAGCCAGCAGGAAAAAAATTTGTGGCGTTCGTAGATTGTGCTGGCAATCTTCAGACCTTCGTCTGTGAGATAGATATATCCCTCCGGCGTCACAGTGATCAGATCGTTCTCACGGAGGTTTTTCATCGCAATGCTGATACTGGATTTCTTGTAGCCAAGCTCATTCGCGACGTCGACGGAGCGGACGACAGGCTTCTGCTCGCTGAGCATCAGGATGGCTTCCAGATAGTTCTGGGCGGATTCGGTTGTGTGATATGGACGTGAAGAGTGTAATGTGGTCTCACTCATAGCGATTCTCCTTTACATTATTAGATATTTCTAACGAATGTTAGCACACAGGAGGCATCCTTGTCAATCAAGAGACACAAATTAAATTGAGCGCAACAATAATCCGGGAGAGGCCGGCCGTGGGCTCTCCCGGATGAATTCAGAACAGATTGTGAATGAACAGAAATTATACTGCTTCCGATACGGATCTTTTGCTGTATGTCTTTGTATTCTTGTATGGGTCTGGTCTGAAGAGCAGATACAGCATGATGATCAGAAGGATCACTGCAGCCGCTGTCCAGGCTGTGAATCCATTCGCACGCAGGATCCAGAGCTGATAGACGATCAGGCTGGAGACATAGGCGAACACATTCTGATACAGAATCGCGAACCAGAACCACTTCCGGTCGTTCATTTCCGCTGCCATGGTACCGATTGCCGCAAGGCACGGAGAATCCAGCAGGTTGAACAGCAGGAAGGAGAAGGCTGCCGCCGCACTCGGGAACCAGGAAGCGATGGCTTGCCCGACCACAGCCGTGTCTTCGGAAGCGTCGGAGGCGACATGCGCCAGGACGCCCATCGTAGAGACGATGGATTCCTTCGCTGTGAAGCCGGAGATTGTCGCGGCGACAGGCTGCCACTCGCCAAAGCCGAGCGGACGGAAGATGACGGCAATTGCGCCGCCGATCGCAGCGAGAACAGAGGAATTCGGACTGTCAACAAGACCGAAGCGGCCGTTTTCCATACCGAAGCTGGACAGGAACCACATGACAAGGGTTGCGATGAAGAGAACGGTTCCCGCCTTCTTCAGGAAAGCCTTCAGCCGCTCCCAGACATGCATCAGAACGGTCTTTGGCTGCGGAATGTGGTACTGCGGGAGCTCCATGACAAACGGAGCTGCTTTACCTGAGAACGGTTTTGTCTTTTTGAGCATGACGGCAGAAATCAGGACAGCAGCGATTCCGACAAAGTACATCATGGGTGCCATCCAACCGCCCGCTGTGAATGTTCCGGTTACGGAGTAGCTGGTGATGATGCCGCCCATCAGCGCGATGACAGGGAGCTTGGCGCCGCACGGGATGAAGGTTGCTGTCATGATGGTGAGACGGCGGTCGTTGTCCTGGTCGATGGTCTTGCTGGACATGATGCCCGGGACGCCGCAGCCGGATGAAATCAGCAGCGGGATGAAGCTTTTTCCGGACAGACCAAAATGTCTGAATACCCGGTCCATGACGAAAGCGATGCGAACCATGTAGCCGCAGTCTTCAAGGATGGACAGAAACAGGAACAGGAAAGCCATCTGCGGCGTGAAGCCGAGGACGGCGCCGAGCCCGCCGATCACGCCATCGGATATGGCGCTGATGAGCACACTGTTCGCGTGCAGAGCAGTCAGACCATTTACCACAGCCTCCTGGACAAAGGGCGTCGCGACATCGTTGATCCAGTCTGTGAAGAAGCCGCCCATGCTGTTGATGGAAAGATAGTAGACCAGGAACATGATCCCGGCAAAGATCGGGATTCCGAAGATCCGGCTTGTAACGATCTGGTCAATCTTGTCAGAGGTCGTCAGCTTCTCGCCGGATTTCTTCACGGCAGCCTTCACCGCTTTCTGGATAAAGGCATATCGCTCATCGGTGACGATGGATTCCATATCGGAATCCTCCTTCTTCTCGATGGCAGCGCGTTCGGCGGCTATGACCTTGAGCTGACTTTCAGACAGGGAAAGCTGTGCGGAGACCTTGGAATCATTCTCCAGCATCTTGATGGCATACCATCTGCGCTTTTGCTGAGGGATGGAAACCGGTAGAATCATTTCCACATTTCTGATAGCGGCCTCAAGCTCCTTTGAGAATATTTCAGGAGGAAGGGCATGGCTGTTTTCGGCGCCTGTTGCAGCTGCCTGCTTTGCAAGCTGATCCAGGCCTTCTCCGCGCAGGGCGGAGGTCGGTACAATCTCGCAGCCGAGGATAGAGCCGAGTCGTTCGGTGTCAACGCGGATACCGCGCTTCTTCAGCAGGTCTGCCATGTTCAGGGCGATGACAACCGGGACGCCAGTCTCGATCAGCTGGGTGGTCAGATACAGATTCCGTTCAATGTTGGTTGCATCGACCAGGTCGATGATGACGTCCGGATTCTCACCCAGGATATAGTCCCGGCTGACGACTTCTTCAAGTGTGTAGGGAGAAAGCGAGTAGATGCCGGGAAGATCGGTGACGATCGTATCGCTGCTGCCGAATTTCCCCTTCATCTTTCCTTCTTTTTTCTCAACAGTGACGCCAGGCCAGTTTCCGACATACTGGCTGCTTCCCGTCAGGGCGTTGAACATCGTTGTCTTCCCGCAGTTCGGGTTGCCGGCAAGTGCAAATTTCAGTGCCATAGGTTCCTCCATCTGTTTCGATCCGTCCGGTTCGGGCGCCTGGACATCCTGATGTCTGTGGCGGCCGACTTTCCTTGTCAGGTACGGCAGTCTTATCCCTGTTCCGACATGACGGCCTGTCTGAAACGGCTGACCGTCCGAACGTGTCCGGAGAACTGGAATTAAACGTGCCTATATTAAGTTGCATATAACTAACTATCATTCAAATAAAAAATCGGTTTCATCAACCGACTTTGATGATGTCTGCGTCATTCTTGCGGACGGTCAGCTCATATCCGCGGACGGTCAGCTCGACCGGATCTCCGAGCGGGGCAACCTTACGGACGTAGAGCTCCGTCCCTTTTGTAATCCCCATATCCATGATCCTTCTTCTGACAGCGCCGTCTCCGTCAATTTTGACGACCCTGACCGTCTGCCCGACCGGGACATCTTTGAGTGACATCATGATTTTCTCCTCCTCCAATATTTTTTTGTATCAAAATGCTGCAATGATCAGCAGGGATCCACCAGAATGTGGCTGGCTGTTCCTCTGTTCAGTGCAATCCGGCTGTCCTTGACCTGAAGAATCAGATTCCCGGCCAGTTCGGACACGACTGTTACCTGGTCGCCTGTGATGAAACCAAGCTCGACCAGATGCTGCCGGACATCCTCGCAGCCTTTGATTCCTCTGATGACGACCGTGTCTCCTGCCTGAGATAGTGCAAGCGGCATCATATGCTCCTTTCCGCTCCCGACGCGGGAGCTCTCCCCTGCCATGGCACCATGCAGGCAGAGGGATTACCCTGTTCAACGTCTGTGGAAGAACCCCTTCTTTTCATAAGGCTCGATGGAAACAGACTCACAGCGATAGCCGGTATCGTCGACTGCTTTCTGGAGTTCCCCTTGATCGATTTCACCTTCTATGCGGAAAGATGCGCGATCATGCCCATGCGAAGCATGAACAGCTTTTGCTGAAGGATACAGCTTTCTGATCACATCACAGATGTGGGCTTCGCACATGCCGCACCGCATTCCAGTCACCTTCATGGTAACCTGCTTCAAGTCCTTCACCCCTTTTCCGGAAATATTCTTTCGATTTCCTTATCGTAAGTAAATGCTAACATAAGTAAGATATAGCTGTCAAGAATACGAATTATAAAACTTTTGTATGTCTGGGCTTCCAATGTGAAGCCGAAGGTGCTATATTGAAACCGGATGAAATGATCAGCACCTGGTTCTATATAGAAAGGATTTCGAATATGGGAATTTTGGTAGACGTGATTCTGATTGCAGCGATCGGCGGGTATGCCGGCTATCTGATCTGGCACATTCTGAGCAGTATGAAAGCAGGAAAGGGGAACCCGTACGGATGCAGCGGAGACTGCGGAAAGTGCGGAGGCGGCTGTTCCTGCTCCTGCAGCCGTCAGGTGTCTGTAAAACATGAAGTCAGGCACGCAGACAGGCGGGTGAAAGAGGAAAGGGTTTCTGGAAGAGGTTGACGACCCGGGAGGGCGGATGCCCTGACAGGCTTCCAGGATCAAGCAGACGATGGAAAGCGGCAGGCGGCAGAAGCCTGCCGCTTTCCGCTTCCAGAGAAACCCTGCTTCGGACTTTGTTTCAAACGTATCCTTCGCGCGGACAGGAAGCCTTGCCTGCTTTACCAGTCTCGCAATCTGTACGGCGCCATGCTATAATGGCGTCAGTCTGTTAAACATGTTCAGAGTCAGGAGGAGCTTTCCATGAATGGTGCGGAGGCGATGGTGCAGTGCCTTCTGGAGGAGGGCGTCGATACGATCTTCGGGATTCCGGGGGTCGCGATTGCGCCGTTCTATGAGGCGATGTACGAGAATCAGGATAAAATCACCCACATCCTGGTCCGGCAGGAGCAGGCGGCGGGGCACGCGGCAAGCGGATATGCCAGGATCTCCGGGAGACCCGGCGTCTGTGTCGCTTCGTCCGGTCCCGGGGCGACAAATCTGATCACAGCGCTGGCGACTGCTTACGCGGACAGTATCCCGATCATCGCGATCACCGGCCAGGTGGCGAGCACGCTGCTGGGACGTGACGTGTTTCAGGAAGCAGATATGAGAGGTGCGACAGAATCATTTGTCAAGTACAGTTATCTGGTCCGGAACGTGAATGACATTCCGCAGATATTCAAAGAGGCGTTCTATATCGCGAACACCGGCCGCAAGGGCCCGGTGCTGATCGACATCCCCTGTGATATCCAGAAGATGACCCTGAAGAAGGAATTCTCCTATCCGAAGTCGGTTGACATCCGGGGATACAAGCCGAACACAAAGGGCAACCGCCAGCAGATGGAGAAGGTGATCGAAAGCATCAACAAGGCGAAAAAGCCGCTGATCTGCGTCGGAGGCGGGGTGATCCTGGGACAGGCACAGAAGGAGGTTCGCTCATTCTGTGAGAAGTTCCGGATTCCGATGGTCAGCACGATGATGGGAATCGGCGTCATGCCGAAGAAACATCCGCTGTATTTCGGAATGCTGGGGAACAATGGAAAGCCTTATGCGAACAAGGCGGTCGCAGGATCAGATCTTCTGATCATCGTCGGTGCACGGGTGGCGGACCGGGCGGTTCCGAAGCCGGACGAGCTGGAACGGAAGGTCAGTGTCATCCACATCGACATTGACTCGGCGGAGATTGGGAAGAACATGGGACCGACGCTGCCGCTTGTAGGAGATGCGAAGGATATCTTTGCCCAGCTTCTGGAGGCGGATATTCAGATTGATACCAGCGGATGGCTCATGCAGCTGGAGGAGGTCAAGAAGACGACGGTGGACCACAGGGTTTTCAGCGACAAGCTGGTGAACCCGATGACCTTCGTCAAGACCCTTTCTGACAAGATGGACAGGGATGCCATCTATGTGGCAGATGTCGGACAGAATCAGCTGTGGTCCGCTGACAATTACATCATGAAGGAAGGGCGGTTCCTCACAACGGGCGGTATGGGAACCATGGGCTATTCGATCCCGGCCTCCATCGGGGCGCGGTTTGCGGCACCGGACCGGCAAGTCGTCACGGTCTGCGGAGACGGCGCTTTCCAGATGAGCATGTACGAGCTGGGAACCATTGCGGTCGCAAAGCTGCCGATGAAGATCATCGTGGTGAAGAACCGATACCTCGGGCTGGTGCGGGAACATCAGGAGAAGGTCTATGACGGACACTACTTCGGCACACAGCTGGAGGACTATCCCAGATATGATCATCTTGCGAGGGCCTATGATATGCAGTATTTCGAGGCCTGGAGCAACGAGGAACTGGATGACAGGCTGGACGCATTTCTGAAGGCGGATGGTGCGGCGCTGATGGTTGTGAACATCGACAGTGCGAACAATACAAAGTGAGGACGGACAGGGATGAAAGGAATATTTTCGGTTCTTGTGGAGAATAAAGACGGTGTCCTGTCCGGGATCTCCGGACTGTTTGCCCGAAGAGGATACAACATCGACAGCCTTGCCGTCGGGGAGACGGACAAGCATGATGTCTCCAGCATGACGATTGTATCGACAGGCGACGAACGGACGATTGACCAGATCGAAAAGCAGCTGAACAAGAAGCCGGATGTCATCAAGGTGAGAAGGCTGGAGGAGTCCAAGGCAGTCGAGCTGGAAATGATGATGATCAAGGTTTCCTACTCAGCGACAAACCGGGCTTCGCTGATCGAGCTGTGCAGTGTGATGGGCGCGAAGATTATGCATGTGACGATGAAGTATATGATCATCGAGCTGGCAAAGGAGCCGGAGACACTGGATGAGTTCGTGATGCTGTGCAAGCCGTACGGCATCCTGGAGGTGCAGCGAACCGGAACGATTGCAATGTCGAAAAAGTAAACACTGTAATGTAGTAAACTGGACGGGGCAATGACCCGGAAAGGAGGCGCAGATGAAAAAGCTGATGCGGGCGGCGGCAGCCGCACTGGGACTGGCAGGCATGGTGCTGGCAGGAGCGGGACTGGCGGCTGCCTCGGAGAGCCAGCCGAATTCGGAGGTGCATGTTGCAGAGGAAACCGGGAGCAGCGAGTCATCGGCTGTACAGCAGGAGCAATTACCGGAGAAGACCGGCGGAAAAAGCCGCACGGTCAGCGCCTCGGCAACCGGTGTCGTGATGGAAGTGCCGGATATGGCACAGATTACGTTTGGCATTGTGACAAATGGGGAGAAGGCAGACGCGGCCCAGTCAGAGAATACAGAAAAAGTAAACCAGGTGATCGAAACGCTGAAGGGGATGGGCGTGGATGAAAAAAGCATACAGACTTCCGGCTACAGCATTTCCCCGCAGTATGATTATGACAATCTGGATGCAGACAAACAGCCGAAGCTGACAGGGTATGAGGTGCGGACGACGCTTCAGGTGTCCGACCAGAAGATTGCTGATGCCGGAAAGATCCTCTCCGAAAGCGTGAAGTCCGGTGTTAACGACGTGGAGGGTGTGGTCTATACCTGCTCAACGTACGATGAAAAATACGAGGAGGCGCTCCAGGAAGCTGTGAAGGCAGCCAGAAAAAAAGCAGACGTCCTTGCGAAGGCCGAGGGAGCGTCTGCCGGGAAGGCGGTCTCGATTTCAGAAGGGTACCAGGATCTGTCAGCCAGATATCAGTCCTCCGATATCGGCGCTGTCTATAAGGAAACGGCAGCTGCGGCGCAGGATGCCAGCTCCATTCCGGATCTCAGCGCAGGGACCCTGCAGATCAAGGCGGAAGTGTCCGTGACATACGAGCTGGCATATTGATGATTTCAGCCGCTTTTGCCAGATCCGGAGGACTGAAGTGCAGGCTGAGCCAGATATATGCATGGAGCGCTTCCAGCCGCCAGCACCAGAACACAGTCTGTCCGCCTGATCCGGACACATGCAGGGAGCGCTGCGGTACAGATGGGGGTCAGGCGTCTGCGTACTGATCCAAAAAGCGGAAGATGACCTTGTAGTATTTCTCAAGTGTCTTCCCCTCTGAATTGAAGATTTCATGTTTCGCCTCCGGAAAGCGGATCAGAAGCGCATTCCTGACCTCGTTCCGGAGGCGGTTTTCTGCCTGGTTGTCAACATAGGTATCCTTGCCGGCCTGCAGAATCAGCAGGGGCATCGTCAGGGATGATTTGTCTTTCCAGAGCCTGCGGATGGCACGGAGGGATGCGCGCGCCCAGCGGCAGCTGGATCCGTTCATGGTGTTGGCACCCTGACTTTCCGGCGCAAGCCGGAGCCGAAAGCTGTAGTCATAGCGCTCCCTGCAGGAGGCGCCGCTCTCTTCAAAGTAAGGCTTTCCGTCGAAGTCTCCCTGACCGGGTACATAGCGGTCGTTCCAGCCGAGCAGCTTTGTGCCAAGCGCGGTGAGATTGACCTTCCAGCGAGGCGTAGAACCGAAGTTGATATCGATTATCGGCGAAGAAAGCACTGCGGCCTGAAATATGTCCGGGTATTTTTCCAGGAACAAAGTGGCGATGCAGCCGCCCATAGAGTGGGCGTACAGAAAAAGCGGAAGGGCCGTATAGTCCGGCAGATCTGAGGTTTCGGTCTGGTCCGGAATCACGATTGTATCCAGAAAGCTCTTCAGGTCTTCGACATATTCGTCGAAATCACCGACATCCACCATCGACGGGCTGCTGACCGGACGATAGGACAGACCGTGGCCTCTGAGTTCGAGAAAGTAGATGGAATACCCTTCCTCATAGAAATTGTAGAGAACTTCATGGTATTTTCCGAAGAAGCCGCAGAATCCGTGGAGCATGACGATGATGCCCTTCGGAGAAGGGTTCTTAGCGCGATAGAAATGAATCAGTTTTCCATCCCACCCCGGAAACTGACCGTCCTCCACATGATCCTGAAGCCATGGGCGGACAACGGTTTTCATGTAGGGTTCGAATTTTTCTGCTTCAAACGGAACCATGGCTGCCTCCTCTTCTTCGTCAGACGAAGATCTTTGTGCTCCCCTTGAACAGGGTTCCGACCGGCTTCCCGTGCACGATGTCGTACAGATTCTCCGGTTTTTTACCGTTTGTCACAATTGTATCGATGCCGTTTGCAGTGGCCAGAGCCGCGGCCTCGAGCTTTGTCCGCATCCCGCCGGTGCCTCTCCTGGAGCCGGCGCCGCCCGCCAGCTTCTGGATCTCTTCATCGATGGTGTCGATGCGGGAGATCAGCTTTGCATCCGGATGAAGGCGGGGATCCTTGTCATAGAATCCGTCGATGTCCGAGAAGATGACAAGCTTCTTTGCCCGGACCAGCACGGCGACCACAGCGGAGAGCATGTCGTTGTCTCCGAAGAGCCGGTCCTTTGACTCGATTTCCGTGTAGCTGACAGAATCATTTTCATTCACAACGGGAATGATGCCGAGTTCCAGGAGGGTGTTGAAGGTGTTGGTCAGGTTTTCTTTTTTCTCCTCCTGCTCGATGTCGGAGGCATTGAGCAGAATCTGACCGATCGTCTTATCGTAGTCTCCAAAGAATTTGTCATAGAGGAACATGTTTCTGCACTGGCCGACCGCGGCGGCAGCCTGCTTGAGCGGCATGGAGGAGGGCTTGGACTTCAGGCCGAGCTTGTTGACGCCGACTGCGATCGCTCCGGAAGAGACAAGGACGACCTCATAGCCCATATTCTGGATATCGGAGCAGACAAGCGCCAGATGGTCAAATGAACGCAGGTTGACCTGCCCCAGGTCATTCGTGAGGGTCGAGGTACCGACCTTCACCACGATTCGATTTTGTACGAGACTCATCATCTGTGAAACCTCTATTCTGAAAACTTCTGAAAGCACCGGTGAATACCGGACAAGGTATGAATTTTCTGACATGCCTAGTTTACAACGATGATGGGTATCCGACAAGGCGGGACTGTGGTATTGTGAAGAAATAACGAAGAAGAACAGGAGAGATGAGCGATGAAGTATCCGGAATTTTTAAAGAAGGGGGAGCTGATCGGGGTCTGCGCGCCGTCGGCAGGTGTCGGCAGAAAGCTGGAGAGCTTTGACCGGTCTCTGAGGACTCTGCGGGCGGAGGGCTATCGGATCAGGGAGACCGGATCTGTGCGGCTTGACAGTGAACGGGGAGGCAGCGCACAGGTACGCGGCGATGAACTGAATGCGCTGTTTGCGGATCCTGAGGTGAAGATGGTGATGGCGGCATCCGGGGGAGATTTCCTCGACGAGATGCTTCCATATGCAGACTTTGAGCAGATGAAACGTAACCCGAAGTGGCTGATGGGCGCTTCGGATCCGACGGGGCTTCTGTTTCCCTATACAACCATCTGCGATGTGGCGACACTCTACGGCTGCAATGCAGGAAGCTACGATTTGCCTGACGGCAGCGACACTCAGTGTGCAACTGGAGCAGACGAGAGCAGGTATCTGCGGGATAATCTGCGTTTCCTGAAGGGGGAGAACCCGGTTCAGGAGACCTCGCAAAAGCATCTCGGCTGTGCGCCGTTTCTTGCCGAGAAGATTCAGTTTGATACACCGACGATCTGGAAATCGAATATCGGCGCAGTCCACACAACAGGCCGGTGCATCGGCGGGTGCATCGATGTCCTCAAGGATCTGATCGGGACACCCTGTGACGGGGCCTCCCTGTTTGTGAACCGGTACGGAGAGAAGGATGGGATCATCTGGTACTTTGACAATTTTGCGCTGAGTGCCGAGATGCTGTACCGGACATTCCTTCAGATGAAATATGCGGGATGGTTCCGCTGCACGAAAGCGGTTTTGCTGGGGCGAACCTTGTTTGAGAAAAGCGAGTCCGGCATGACATACGATGAGGCGGTGGAGCGGGCGTTCGGCGGAGCCGGGCAGGAGAAACTGCCAGGGCAGCCGCAGATTCCGGTGATCTGGGAAATGGATATCGGACACACAATTCCGCACATGACGATGATCAACGGGGCGATTCTCCGGCTGGACTATGAAGGCGGAAGGGGAACGCTGGCGTTTCAGGAAAAGTAGCACTCTCTTATTGACAGTGCTAACAATTATGGCTATAACGGTAAGTGTGAAAAGAGGTGAGTGCAGATGGCAGAGAAAAGAGATTACTATGATGTCCTCGGCGTCAGCAGGACTGCCTCGGACGAGGAGATCCGCAAAGCATTCCGCCGGCTTGCACGGAAATATCACCCGGATTCAAACCCGGGAGACAAACAGGCGGAGGCAAAGTTCAAGGAGCTCAACGAAGCATACAGCGTTCTGTCTGACCCGAAGAAGAAGCAGATCTATGACCAGGTCGGCATGGCAGGATTTGACGAAAGTGCAGCCGGCCAGGGCTTTGGCGGTTTTAACGGAAATGGCGGCAATGGATACCAGGAGTTCCATTTTAATGCAAACGATCCCCGCATGAAGGACATGTTCGGAGATATCTTCGGAGATTTCTTCGGCGGCGGCAGCGGTGGCAGCGGCTTCGGAGGATTCAGTTCCGATGGCGGCAGGCGAAGCGGTTTTAGTGGATTTGGCGGTTTCGGAGGCTTTGGTTCCGGCGCCGGTGCGCAGAGCGGATTTGACGGTCAGGATGCCGGACAGCGCGTGGAGAAGCTGGATCGCGAAGGCAACATCAAGGTCCCGTTCACGACTGCGGTATTCGGCGGTGAGGTCAAGGTGACGACGCCGGAGGCGGAGCATGTGATGCTCAGGATTCCGGCAGGGACACCCTGCGGCAAGCGGTTCCGCCTGCCGGGCAAGGGCGCAAGGAGCAGAACCAGTCCTTCAAAGCGCGGCGATCTGTATCTCGTGATGCAGATTGATGTGCCGACGAATCTGACCGCGCAGCAGGTTCGGAAGCTGAGAGAGTTCCAGAAGATGCGTGAGGAGCAGACGGTGTGACCGGTTTTCCGGCCGCGGCGTATAGCCGCGGCGCATATGGCGGAGAAAAGTAGCTGCAGTCCATGCAGCCCATGGGGCTGCGCAGGAAGAAGGGCAGAAAAGCTGCCGGGAATACAGTCAGTCTGTACAGTCGGTCAATCAGGCGGCTGCGGGACAGTTGAGAGTGGCGAATTTCGTGATTTCGACAGTTTCCTCTGTACCCGCAGCCGTTTTTGTGGTTTAATAGGCTTAAAGTTGTATTGCATCAGCTGACCGGAAAAGCGTGCACATCCTCAAATTGGTACGCACAACTTGAGCCGGCAAAAGGAAAAGGAGCTGTATATGCTGGAGAAACTGAAACAACAGGTGTTTGAAGCCAATATGGAGCTGCCAAAGCGCGGACTCGTCACCTTCACCTGGGGGAACGTTTCCGGAATTGACCGGGAGAGCGGACTGTTTGTCATCAAGCCGAGCGGGGTCTCCTACGAAACCATGAAACCGGAAGATATGGTGGTTGTGGATCTGGATGGAAAGGTTGTGGAAGGCGATTACAAACCGTCTGTCGACATGCCGACCCATCTGGAGCTGTACAAGGCATGGCCCGAGATCGGCGGTGTCGTCCACACACATTCTCCATGGGCAACGTCCTGGGCACAGGCCGAGAGAGCGATTCCGGCATACGGAACCACGCACGCTGATTATTTCTATGGCGAGATCCCGTGCTGCAGAGTCATGACGGCGGAGGAAGTCGCCGGTGAGCCAGGACACTATGAGATTGAGCAGGGAAAGGTCATCATCGAGACCTTCCGCGGAAAGAACCCGATGCATGTTCCGGGCTGCGTATGTGCGCATCATGGCCCGTTCACCTGGGGCAAGGATGCGGCGGAGGCTGTCCACAATGCGGTCGTCCTGGAGGAAGTCGCGAAGATGGCGGTTCGGACGGAGCTGATTGACAGAAACAGCGTTCCGGCACCGCAGTATATGCTGGACAAGCATTTCCTGAGGAAGCATGGGAAAAACGCTTACTACGGGCAGACAAAGAAGGGCTGATGGATACCAGCCCGATCGAGACGAAGAAAGGAGTCAATATGACAACGCTGGAGTTACAGAAGATGGCGGTCGAGGTCCGCAAGGGCATTCTGACTGCGGTACATGCGGCAAAATCAGGTCATCCGGGCGGATCCCTCTCTGCGGCAGATGTGTTCACATATCTTTACTTTGAGGAAATGAACATCGATCCGGCGCATCCGGACAAGCCGGACCGCGATCGTTTTGTCCTGTCCAAGGGACATACGGCGCCGGGCTATTACAGTGCGCTGGCACACAGGGGATATTTCCCGGTCGGAGAGCTTTCCACGCTCAGACATGTCGGATCCCGTCTTCAGGGACATCCGTGCATGCAGGATACGCCGGGCGTTGACATGAGTTCGGGATCCCTGGGACAGGGCATCTCGGCTGCTGTCGGTATGGCACTGTCCGCAAAGCTTTCCGGGGACAGCTACAGGGTCTACACTCTGCTGGGCGACGGTGAGCTGGAGGAAGGCCAGGTCTGGGAAGCTTCCATGTTCGCAGGAGACCACAAGCTGGACAATCTCTGTGTCATTGTGGACAACAACAATCTCCAGATTGATGGGCCGATCACGGAAGTCTGCTCTCCGTATCCGATCGACAGGAAGTTTGAGGCTTTCAATTTCCATGTGATCAATGTTGCGGACGGCAACGACATGGATCAGCTCCGCGCGGCATTCAAGGAGGCGCGGGAGACAAAGGGAATGCCGACCGCAATCATCATGAAGACGGTCAAGGGCAAGGGCGTGTCCTACATGGAAAACCAGGTAGGCTGGCACGGCAAGGCTCCGAATGATGAGCAGTATGCGCAGGGCATGGAAGAACTTGAGAAAGCGGGGGAAGCATTATGCCAGAAGTAAAGAAGATTGCAACGAGAGAGAGCTACGGCAACGCGCTTGTCGAGCTTGGAAAGAAACACGACGATGTCGTTGTCCTGGATGCTGACCTTGCAGGCGCAACCAAGACCGGAACCTTCAAGAAGGTATTTCCGGAGCGTCACATTGACTGCGGCATCGCAGAGGCGGACATGATGGGGATCGCAGCCGGGATCGCAACAACCGGAAAAGTGCCGTTCGCTTCAACATTTGCCATGTTTGCAGCCGGGCGTGCCTTTGAGCAGGTTCGAAACTCCATCGGCTATCCGCACCTGAATGTGAAGATCGGTGCAACCCATGCCGGCATCTCCGTCGGCGAGGACGGCGCAACGCACCAGTGCCTGGAGGACATCGCGCTGATGCGGATGATCCCTGGCATGACGGTTGTTGTTCCGAGTGACGACATTGAGGCAAAGGCGGCAGTTGAGGCAGCCTATGAACACAAGGGACCGGTTTATCTGAGATTCGGCCGCCTGGCTGTTCCGGTGATCAATGACAGGCCGGATTACAAGTTCGAGCTCGGGAAGGGTGTCCTGCTCCGGGAGGGCAGCGATGTGACCGTCGTCGCAACCGGACTGGAGGTTGGCTCCGCGCTGGAAGCGGCAGACATGCTGGCGAAGGACGGCGTGAGCGCCGAGGTCATCAACATCCATACTGTCAAGCCGCTTGATGAGGAGATCATTCTGAAGAGTGCGGCGAAGACCGGCAAGGTCGTGACGGCAGAGGAGGCATTTATCGCGGGAGGCCTTGGCGGGGCAGTTGCAGAGCTTCTTTCCGCAAAGCTTCCGACGAAGCTTGCCCGGATTGGCGTCGATGACCAGTTCGGCGAATCTGGGCCGGCTGTCGAACTGCTCCACAAGTACAAGCTCGATGGAGAGGGCGTGTACGAACAGATCAAGGCATTTCTTGGCTGAGTGGACACCGAAAGCAGAGGATGACCACAGGGTGGCAGAGGCAGTACGCCTCTGCCACAGCTGTGCGGCGTGCCGGAAGGAGGCGGAATTGTGATAGCGCTTGGGTGTGACCACGGCGGATTTGAACTGATGCAGGAAGTGAAGAAGCATCTGGACGAACAGAAAATCGCGTACAAGGATTTCGGAACCTATGACACGAAATCAACCGACTATCCGATCTATGCCAGGAGGGTTGTGAAGAGCATCCTCTCGGGTGAGAGTGATAAGGGGATTCTGATCTGCGGAACCGGAATCGGGATCTCCATCACGGCGAACCGCTACAAGGGAATCCGCGCGGCGCTCTGCTCGGACTGCTTTTCGGCAGCTGCGACCAGGGAGCACAATGACGCGAATATCCTGGCAATGGGCGGCAGAGTCCTCGGAGCAGGGCTTGCATGCAGGATTGTAGACACCTTCCTGAATACACCTTTCTCGGAGGGAGAGCGGCACAAGAGAAGGATTGCGATGATCGACGCGCCGGATGAGGCGTGAGACGATTTATTTATGTAGAAGAAACCGGCTGCGGCGTGATGGTGTGCTGCCTGCCTTAAGGCAGCATATTGTGAGGCCTGCAGCCGGTTTCTTTACTCAGGAGGAGCTGAGCGCGTACGCCCACGCAGCCTGAATCTCGGAGGCAAGGTCAGCCCACGCCCAGGTTTTTGAGCTGTTCTCAAGGTTGTTCGGGTCATTCAGCACGAATTTTCCGCCCTTGTCCACACCGGTCAGCACCATGAAATGTCCGACCGCCGAGAACTTTCCGACCCCGACATTGATGAGGACCGGATTCCCGGCTTGCAAAGCCGATGCAATACTCTCCTCATCCACAGAAATCTGCCGGCATGTGATCGGGTCATCTGGGAAAGCATCGGTCACAAGACTCCAGGAGGTGCCCTGGCCGCTTACCCAGTAGCCCTTTCCCTCGGCATAGGAGCACATCGCCGGAACCGTATAAGTCTCCTTGCCGGTCAGCCCGAGCCCGATCATCGTCATACAGGTCGGGGCGCAGGCCGTCAGTCCGGCCGGGCCTCCTCCGTACCAGTTGAAGCCCCAGCGGTAATCCCACTGCATGATCAGCGGAACCCGGGCGGCGCCGGATTTTCCTGTATCCGTGAAGGTCTTCTTTTCTTCATCTGTATAGTGGAAGGCTGCCGGAGATTTGTAATCGTGCCCGTATTCATACAAAAAATGAATGACATTCGGGTTCCCCTCAGCATGGACGATGACATACGGGTAGAACCGGCCGGCCATGTTGGTCTTGACCCACTCATATTCATCCCGCGTATTCTCCACCGTGAGCGTACTTCCGGAGCCGAGCATTGTCGGGCCGCCGTTGTAGCCGGCACCGCCCAGGGAAGTGTCGCTGAGACTGCTTCCCTCCGCCTCGGTGTCCGTCCCCGCCCGACTGCCTGTGCTGTCATTGCCGGCTGCACCAGAGCTGCCATTGTCGGCACCGCCTGTATCTGCGTCTGCCCCAGCGCGGGAACCGGAAACGGTCTCGCTTCTGCCGGCGCCGATCAGCAGCTGGTCAGAGGCCTGCACGGGTAAAGCCAGACCCAGACCGGTACAGGCAGCAAGCAGGCAGACGCATCTGAGGGCGCTGCAGCGTTTGAATGTATATCCTGATCTCTGTTTCATAGATGATTCTCCTGAACTGCTTTCTGCTTTCTTTCATCCAGTTTACAGCCCGCCGGATTTCCTGGCAAGCAGCCGCCTGTGCATCGCCCGGCTGCCCGAACCGGACGACAGCGGGCGTCCCCGCAGGCAGACGCCGTTACCGGTTTTCCTGACAGATGGAGGATGTATTCACTGCCATGCGCACGATTTCGCTGCTGGGTTGAGTTTTTTCTGGCAGCAGGATCGTCGAATTTCCAGTTTACAAATGAAGAACCGGTGATTATGATAATTCGCAAGGGCTGCTGGATATGGCATGTCGGGCAGATCACTGCGGGAAAGCCCGCACGGCGGCTGCAGCACCTGGAATGGACCGCAGGCACAGAAGATTGGAGAGACGCGATGAGTGAAGGCAGGAAACCGTATTCTGAGATGAGCAACGAGGAACTGGAGACACTGGAAAGAAAACTCAAGGCTGAGTACAAAAAGATCCAGGGGCTGGGGCTCGAGCTGAATATGTCAAGAGGAAAGCCCTGTGTGGAACAGCTTGACCTGTCCATGGGCATGATGGATGTACTCAGTTCCGACAGCGATCTGCGCTGCGAGGACGGGACAGACTGCCGCAACTATGGCGTCCTGACTGGCATCCCGGAGGCGATGGAGCTGATGGGCGATATGATGGAAGTCCCGTACGATCATCTGATCATCTATGGGAATTCGTCCCTGAATGTCATGTATGATCAGATTTCACGCTCCTATTCGCACGGCGTGATGGGCAATACCCCCTGGTGCAAGCTGGACAAGGTCAAGTTCCTCTGCGTGGTGCCAGGGTATGACAGACATTTCCGCATCACAGAGTACTTTGGAATCGAGAACGTCTGTGTGCCGATGCTGGAGACCGGACCGGACATGGATAGGGTTGAGGAGCTGGTTTCCTCCGACGAGTCCATCAAGGGAATCTGGTGTGTTCCGAAGTATTCCAATCCGACCGGAAATTCCTACTCCGACGAGACAGTCCGCCGCTTTGCGCGCCTGAAGCCTGCGGCGAAGGACTTCCGTATCTACTGGGATAATGCCTACACTATCCATCATCTGTATGACCACGACCAGGATCACCTGATCGAGATCCTTGCCGAGTGCAAGCGGGCAGGCAATCCGGATCTGGTTTACAAGTTCGCGTCGACCTCCAAGGTCTGCTTCCCGGGTTCGGGCATTGCGGCGATGGCAACCTCCCTCAACAATCTGGAGGACGTCAAGCAGCAGCTCAGGGTGCAGACGATCGGACACGACAAGGTCAACCAGCTGCGTCATGTCCGGTTCTTCAAGGATATCCACGGGATGGTCGAGCACATGAGAAAGCATGCCGACATCCTGCGTCCGAAGTTTGAGATGGTCGAGAAGATCTGCGAGGAAGAGCTCGGCGGACTGGGGATCGCAAAGTGGACGAAACCGAAGGGTGGCTATTTCATCTCCTTTGATACGATGGATGGCTGCGCGAAGGAGGTTGTCCGGAAGTGCGCAAAGGCAGGTGTTGTTCTGACACCGGCCGGGGCGACCTATCCGGGCGGCGTCGATCCGCATGATGCCAACATCCGGATCGCGCCGTCCTTCCCGCCGCTCAATGACCTGAAGACGGCAACCGAGCTGCTCTGCCTGGCAACAAAGTATGCTGCGTGCACGAAGATTCTGGAACAGAGAAGAGCCGAGGCACCGGCACCGGTTGCGGCGCAGTAAGCCCTGTCCTTCTATAAATTCTTCGGAAATGGTTTACAATCAAAAATAATTGGTGTATAGTACGGAAAAGGTCGCAAAGAAGCGCTCATCAATGGCTTCTTTGCGCCTTTTTTGTGGTAAATATCCCATGTGGGGCATACCCGCATCATCACAGGGAGGATCTGCATGTTTGACGTAAGGAAAGACCTGCCGCAGTCGCCGCTGTACGACACAAGCTTTGAGCATGATGCCTGCGGAATCGGCTGCTGTGTAAACATCAAGGGGAAAAAGAGCCATGAGACCGTGAATCATGCTCTGACAATTGTCGAGCACCTGGAGCACCGCGCCGGGAAGGACGCGGAGGGGAAGACAGGAGACGGTGTCGGTATTCTGACCCAGATTCCGCACAAGTTCTTCAGGAAAGTCTGCTCGGAACTCGGGATCAGCATCGGCGGAGAGAGAGAGTACGGCGTCGGCATGTTCTTCTTCCCGCAGAATGAGTTTGCGGAAAACCGTGCGAAGAAGATGTTCGAGACCATCGCACAGAAAGAAGGCCTGAAGTTCCTGGGTTGGAGAAAGGTTGATATTTGTCCGCAGGTGCTGGGGCACAAGGCCCTTTCCTGCATGCCGGATATCTGGCAGGCGTTCATCGAGAAGCCGAAGAACGTCGCAAAGGGGCTGGATTTTGACCGCCGCCTTTATGTCGTCAGACGGCTGTTCGAGCAGAGCTCGGAGACAACCTATGTTCTTTCATTGTCTTCCAGAACCATTGTCTACAAGGGCATGTTCCTGGTCGGACAGCTGCGCACGTTCTTCAAGGATCTGCAGGATGAGGACTTTGAGTCCGCAATCACGATCGTGCATTCCAGATTCTCGACGAACACCAACCCGTCCTGGGAGAGAGCGCATCCGTACCGCTTCATTGTCCACAACGGAGAGATCAACACCATCAAGGGAAATGCGGACAAAATGCAGGCACGCGAGGAGAATATGTCGTCTCCGTATCTCGAAGACCAGATGGCGAAGGTCCTGCCGGTGATCAAGGAGGGAGGCTCAGACTCCGCGATGCTGGACAATACGCTGGAATTTCTGGTCATGAGCGGAATGCCGCTTCCACTGGCTGTCATGATCACGATCCCGGAGCCCTGGGACAACAACAGCGCGATGAGCCAGAGGCGGAAGGACTTCTATCAGTATTACGCGACGATGATGGAGCCGTGGGATGGCCCGGCATCCATTATATTTACAGATGGCGATATGATGGGCGCTGTTCTCGACCGGAACGGTCTGCGTCCGTCCCGCTATCTGATTACGGACGACGATACATTGATTCTCTCCTCGGAGGTCGGTGTACTGCCGATTCCGCCGGAAAAGATTGTGGTCAAGGAACGTCTTCATCCGGGCAAGATGCTGCTGGTAGATACCATAGAAGGACGTGTGATCGACGATGACGAGCTGAAAAAGCACTACGCCGGCGCTCAGCCGTACGGCGAGTGGATCGATTCCCATATGGTCAGCCTGAAGGATCTGAGGATTCCGAATCAGAGAGTGCCGCGGTACGGAGAGGACATGCTGCAGAAGATGCAGAAGGCCTTCGGCTATACCTACGAGGAGGTTAAGACCTCCATCCTGCCGATGGCCCTGACCGGGAATGAGCCGATCGACGCAATGGGCGTCGATACACCGCTTCCGGTGCTGGCCAAGACGTATCATCCCCTGTTTGACTACTTCAAGCAGCTCTTCGCGCAGGTCACCAATCCGCCGATTGACGCGATCCGTGAGAAGATCGTCACATCGACAACTGTCTATCTGGGCAAGTCCGGAAACCTCCTCGAGGAAAAGCCGGAGAACTGCGAGATGCTGAAGGTGGACAATCCGATTCTGACGGACACCGATCTGATGAAGATCCGGAACATGAAGCGCCCGGGCTTCAAGGTCGAAGTGATCCCGATGATTTACTACAAGAACACCAGTCTTGAGAAGGCGATCGAACGCATGTACATCGACGTCGACCGCGCATTTAAGGAGAACGCCAACATCCTGATCCTCTCCGACCGCGGCGTTGACGAGACGCATGTCGCGATCCCGTCGCTTCTGGCCGTGGCTGCGGTCAACCATCACCTGGTTGTGACAAAGAAGCGGACCAGCGTGTCCCTCGTTCTGGAGAGCGCGGAGCCCAGGGAGGTGCATCACTTTGCGGCCCTTCTCGGCTTCGGCGCAACGGCAGTCAATCCGTATCTGGCGCAGGAGACCGTCTGGGAGCTGGTTGAGAATCACATGCTCGACAAGGATCCGTACGCGGCGGTCGATGACTATGACCGCGCTGTTCGGGACGGCATCGTCAAGATTGCCTCGAAGATGGGAATCAGCACGATCCAGTCCTATTCCGGATCGAAGATCTTCGAAGCGATCGGGATCGACAAGAACGTCATCGACACGTATTTTCCGGGCGTCGTCTGCAGAGTCGGCGGGATTACGCTGAAGGATATCGAGAAGTCTGTCGATGATCTGCACTCCGCGGTTTTCGACCCGCTTGAGGTTGAGACAGACGAGACGCTGAACTCCCCCGGACATCACCAGATGCGCTCAGGAGGAGACGACCATCTCTACAATCCGGCGACGATCCATGCGCTGCAGATGGCGACGAGAAACGGCGATTACAAGATGTTCAAGACCTACTCAGATCTGGTTGAGGACGAGGACTCCGTCAAGACGCTGAGAGGGCTGATGGACTTCAACTATGCAAAGAAGCCGGTTCCGATTGAGGAGGTCGAGCCGGCATCGGAGATCGTGAAGCGCTTCAAGACAGGAGCGATGTCCTTCGGGGCCATTTCCGAGGAGGCCCATGAGACCATGGCCATCGCGATGAACCATCTGCATGGCAAGTCGAACACCGGCGAGGGCGGAGAGGATTCCTCTCGGTTCCATGTCGGAAAGGATGGCATCGATCGAAACTCCGCGATCAAACAGGTCGCATCCGGACGCTTCGGCGTGACGAGTGAGTATCTGATGAGCGCAAAGGAGATTCAGATCAAGATGGCACAGGGAGCCAAGCCGGGCGAGGGCGGCCATCTTCCGGGAGCGAAGGTCTATCCGTGGGTCGCGAAGGTTCGCCACTCGACGCCGGGGGTGTCTCTGATCTCCCCGCCGCCGCACCATGACATCTACTCGATTGAGGATCTGGCGCAGCTGATCTATGACCTGAAGAATGCCAACCGGGCAGCCGACATCAACGTGAAGCTGGTCTCTGAGGCGGGTGTCGGCACCGTTGCGGCGGGTGTTGCAAAGGCAGGTGCGCAGGTCATCCTCATATCCGGGTATGACGGGGGCTCCGGAGCAGCTCCGAGAAGCTCGATCCACAATGCGGGTCTGCCGTGGGAACTGGGACTTGCGGAGACGCACCAGACACTGATTCAGAACGGCCTCCGCTCAAGAGTGCGGCTGGAGACGGACGGCAAGCTGATGACCGGGCGGGATGTCGCGATTGCGGCGATTCTCGGCGCGGAGGAGTTTGGCTTTGCAACCGCCGTGCTGGTTTCGATGGGCTGCGTCATGATGCGTGTCTGCAACAAGGACACCTGCCCGATGGGTGTTGCCACACAGAACCCGGAGCTGCGCAAGCGTTTCTGCGGGAAGCCGGAATACATCGAGAACTTCATGCTGTTCGTCGCGGAGGAGCTTCGTGAATATATGTCGAAGCTGGGCGTCCGGACGGTGGATGAGCTGGTCGGAAGATCAGATCTGCTCAAGGTGCGCGACAATCTGCCGGAGCGGTGGCAGAAGGTTGATCTGTCTGCGATCCTGAACAATCCGTATGACGCGCGGAAGATGAGCGTCACTTTTGACCCGAAGAAGGTCTACGACTTCAAGCTGGAGAACACACTGGACGAGAAGGTCCTTCTTAAAAAGCTCGGATATGCGCTTGAGAAGGGCGAGAAGGCGTCGATGAGCCTGAGTGTCAGCAATACAGACCGGGCATTCGGCACGATCTTCGGCTCGGAGATCACGAAGCGGTACGGCAATACGCTTCCGGACGATACCTTCCACATCCGCTGCGAGGGAGCGGGCGGCCAGAGCTTCGGCGCGTTCATCCCGAAGGGGCTGACGCTGGAGCTGGAGGGCGACAGCAACGACTATTTCGGAAAGGGACTTTCCGGCGGCGAGCTTGTGGTCTATCCGCCGAAGTCGTCCAGGTTCCGCCAGGATACGAACATCGTTATCGGAAATGTCGCTCTGTACGGGGCAACCTCGGGCAGCGCTTATATCTGCGGAACCGCAGGCGAGCGGTTCTGCGTCCGCAATTCCGGAGCCAATGCAGTGGTCGAGGGCTGCGGCGATCATGGCTGTGAGTATATGACGGGCGGTAAGGCACTGATTCTGGGCTCGGTCGGCAAGAACTTTGCGGCGGGCATGTCGGGCGGTGTTGCCTATGTACTCGACGAGGACAATGACCTGTATACCAAGATCAACAAGACCATGGTGTCCTCCAGGGAGATTACCTCGAAGTACGATGTCATGGATATGAAGGAAATGCTTGAGGAACATGTGCGGGTCACGGGATCCGTGAAAGGCAAAGAGATTCTGGAGCATTTTGAGGACTATCTTCCGAAGTTCAAGAAGATCATCCCGCACGATTATGAACAGATGCTGGGACTGATCGCGAAGGCGGAGGAGAGAGGACTGTCGCCGGAACAGGCGCAGTCGGAAGCGTTCTACATGAAGCAGAGCCAGAGTGCGTAATGGCGTACCTGACATGGCGGCTGCCTGAATCGCTGTACCGGCCTCTGCAGACAAACCATGTGTGAAGCCACATTCGGCAGGGGAAAGATGCAGCCGCAAAAATGAAGCAGCCATCGTGGCAAAGCGGCAGTCTGAGCGGGCAGGCTGCCGGGGTGGTTTGGACAGCCTGCCGGATATGCGTGTATGAAGAAAGGACAGGAAGATGGGGAAGCCTACGGGATTTCTGGAATATGACAGGGTCGATCCGGTTTCGGAGGACCCGAAGGAGCGCATCAAAAACTGGAATGAGTTCCACGAACATCTCTCCCTCGAGGAGCAGAAGAAGCAGGGGGCCAGATGCATGGACTGCGGCGTTCCGTTCTGTCAGTCGGGCATGACACTCGCCGGCATGACGAGCGGCTGCCCGCTGCACAATCTGTGCCCGGAGTGGAATGATCTGGTCTATCACGGAAACTGGAAAGAGGCCTACAGCCGCCTGCACAAGACCAACAATTTTCCGGAATTCACCTCAAGGGTGTGTCCGGCGCTCTGTGAGAAGGCTTGTACCTGCAGTGTTCACGGTGATGCTGTCACAACGAGGGACAATGAATACGCGATCATTGAATATGCATACGAGCATGGGTACGCCGCCGCCAAGCCGCCGAAGGTGCGCACCGGAAAGAAGGTGGCGATCATCGGCTCCGGCCCGGCAGGGCTTGCCTGCGCGGATATGCTGAATCACAGAGGACATCAGGTGACGGTGTATGAGCGCGATGACCGCATCGGGGGCCTTCTGATGTACGGAATCCCGAACATGAAGCTGGAGAAGCAGATCGTAGACCGCAAGGTCGGCATCATGAAGGAGGAGGGCATCACCTTTCTGACCGGCATGGATGTCGGAAAGGATGTCAAGCCGAAAGCGCTTCTGAAGGAGTACGATGCGGTCGTGCTTGCCTGCGGGGCGAAGCAGGCAAGAGACCTGAAGGGACCCGGACGTGATGCGAAGGGAATCTATTTTGCGGTTGATTTCCTCGCAAGGAATACGAAAAGCCTGCTGGATTCCCATTTCCAGGATGGAAAGTATGTCGAGACGAAAGGGAAGAATGTCGTGATCGTCGGCGGGGGCGATACGGGAAATGACTGTACTGGGACCGCGATCCGCCATGGCTGCAAGTCTGTCACAGCCATTGAGATGATGCCGAAGGCACCGGACGAGCGCGCAGCGGACAATCCATGGCCGGAGTGGCCGAAAGTCAGCAAGACAGACTATGGCCAGGAGGAGGCAATTGCCCTGTTCGGACATGATCCGAGGATCTACGAGACGACGGTCAAGGAATTCCTCAAGGACAAGGATGGGAATCTGCGCGCGGTGAAGACGGTCGGACTCAGATTCGAGAAGGATCCGCAAACCGGCAGGCGGAAGATGACAGAGGTGCCTGGCAGTGAGAAGGAGCTTCCGTGCGAGGTGCTTGTAATCGCGGCAGGGTTCCTCGGGCCGGAGAAGTATGTAACAGATGCGTTTGGCGTTGAGACGACAGAACGCTCCAATGTTAAGACAGCAGAGGGCGGCTACCAGACCTCTGTGGAGAAGGTCTTCAGCTGCGGCGACATGCACACCGGACAGTCCCTTGTTGTCAAGGCCATCCGCCAGGGACGCGAGTGTGCCGAGGCGGTGGACAAGAGCCTCATGGGTTATACAAACATCAGGGTGCAGTAACCGCTGCGCCGCTTGAGCAGAGACATCTGCCTCCGCAGCCTCTGCTGCAGGCGTCATTCGCGGATATATACATATGAATTCAGCCGCCGATTGTAAAATGAAGTTGGACATCTGAATATAATAAAGATCCATGGCAGGATCTTTGGTAGAATGTAAGTCACCACAACAAACTTTCTACAGGAGAATCGCCACCATGGACTGCTCTTATTCTACCATAACTTCCCATAATAAAAGGCAAACATCTTTTGTATGAGGAACGAGTTCTTATTCAGATTCGTCTTAAAGACAATTACACCATCCGGGCAATTGCCCGTGAGATCAGCTGCTCACCGAGCACTGTCTCGAATGAAATGGCACGTGGTTCAGTTGCCTTGTATAACGGCCACATGACCCGTTATAAGGCTTCTGCTGGTCAGAAAGCTTATGATGATAACCGAAAGCACAGTCGCCGGCATTCTGATTTTTGAGCAGATCAGCGTTTCTGGAGTATGTGCTGAAACACTTTACCGCTATGTTGATCTTGGCCTTTTTGGTATCAGGAACCATAACTTTCCCGAAAAGCTGAAGCGTAAGTCCAAGAAACATAGATCTCGGATCAATAAGAAAAAGCTAGGCCGTAGCACCCCGGAACGTCCAAGGGAGATCGAATCCCGTGAGGAATTCAGGCACTGGGAATGAGACCTCGTATTGGACGCTAAGACCCGGGATGATCAGGTCCTGCTCACTCTTGCTGAACGCAAAAGCCGTGAGTTCCTGATGCTTCGGATTGCAAATAAGACATCAGGGTGTGTCATGGAGGCAATCAAACAGCTTCAGGAGACTTACAGCGAACACTTCAGTGAAGTGTTCAAAACAATCACGACCGATAATGGTTCGGAATTCGCCGACCTATCAGAGCTTGAGAAGATGGTTGATACGCTTGTTCTACTATGCTCATCCCTACACGTCCGCGATAAGGGAACCGTAGAGCGGTATAACGGCCTGATCAGAAGGTTCATACCAAAGGGTAAGCGGATTGATGGCTTTACCGGTCAGCAGATCTCCGATGTGGAGACCTGGTGTAACTGCCTCCAAAGGAAGGTCCTGGGTTACAAGACCCAGGATGAAATCCTTGAGGAGGAAATCGACCGAATCTACCAGGCTACTGCCTAACGGAGGGTGTCCAACTTGTTGTTGCAATTTATGGGTTATATTGATTCTCAGATAATTGAGACAAATCTACAACATACTGCAACTCAGCTTTAAAACTGTAATTGACGCAGTCGGGGGAATTGCTATAATAAAAGATGTAGAAAACCAAGAGAAACAGTCAACGATCCTGTTGACAAAACTCAGGGATACTGTAAGATAGAAGTATAAAAGGTGCTGCCGATAGACGGTTAGCCCCTGAATAATGCAATCACAGAATGACCGCTATCCATTGGCTGTGGGGCGGTCATTTCTGCGTCTTATCGCTTCTGTTCCTGTGGCTTTCACCACAGTTATTTCCACGACTATCTTTACCAAACTGATACCCGATTGCGAAGCAGGTCCCGCATAAGCTAAGGATCCCCACAACTAATCCGAGAATATCCATGGCTCAGCCCTCCTTTCCTTTGAATCTCACACCGAAGTGTGGACCCCTTAGTGATCGGAGGGTCACAGCCCTCCGAAGAGGGACTAACCGCCTACCGTTTTACTGGCAACACCCGGATGTAGTATAGCAGTTTTGCAAGGGGACAACAAGAAAAACTATAGAGCTCAATCTCCGAAAAGAAAAGCATACCTCGTAAATCAGGGGATGGTTCTTTGATTGACAATTGATCAAAGAACCATCCCCTGATTTACAGTTGGAGGCGATTTCAGTCCGGAAAGTCCGCAGAGCGGGCGGTTGAACCCCGAACCACCAGTTCCGGTGTGATTATGACCCGTTCCGGATGAGTCTGATCTCCATGGAGCTGTTTAAGCATCAACCGGGCCGCTTCGCGGCTCATCTCATCAACATGCTGACTGACGGTAGTAAGATTGATTCCCTCTATTGATGAATAGATGATGTTGTCAAAACTGATAACGGAGACATCCTGCGGGATGGAGAGTCCGTTCTTGCGGCATTCATCGATGAAGCCGAGAGCAGCCAGATCATTAACGATGATCATGGCTGACGGCCGATCTTCGGGAGGACAGGCGAGATATACTTTAGCACTTTGCCTTCCGCTCTCGATTTTCAGGTCGCAGTCGTAAATGAAACGGTCATCTATCGTAAGGCCGAAATTGGACATTGCCTGGGAATAGCCTTCGAACCGCTGTGTAGAAGCAGAGGAAAGCAGCGGGCCGCGGATAAAGCCGATTTTTCGGTGGTACAGGTCAATAAGGTGTACCGCAGCCAGATAACCGGCCTGGAAGTTGTCGGCGAAAACAGAGTCACCGGGAAACCCCGGGAAATTACGATTGACAAGGACAACCGGCAAAGACAGGGTCTTAAGAACCGCTTCCATTTTTTCGGACTGGGCGGTTACCAGAAAGAGCCCGGAGAAACCGCCTTCGGCGGTTTTCTGCAGAATGGAGAGCTCCTTGTCAATGTCATACTCACTGTTGAAAATCATGATCTGGTATCCTTCCTGTGAGAGACATTCCTGGATACCGTATTCAAGATCTGCATAGAACGGGTTGCGGATATCGCCGATGACCAGAGCGATCGTATTGTTCTTCTGGCTGACAGATGGCGGGAGAGCAGAGACAGCCGAGACAGCCGGCTCCTGACGGACAGCAGGGATCTCATAACCAAGTTTCTGAGCAAGAGCCAGAATTTTATTTCTTTGCTGCTCCCCGACGCCCTTTTTTCCGTTCAGGGCGCGGGAAACTGTGGAAGGGGCAACCCCCAGCATATCAGCGATATCGCTGATATTGTATCGGGTTCCGTCTGGTTTTGTTGCTTTCATAGTGCTATACCTGGTTTCTTTCATTTACTAATACATTGATTGAAGGAAAACTCTGTTATGATCATGATTATAGCGGCTAGTGCGTTCAGCTTTGCGGTAACGCAAATCTAACGCAAACGATATACCTTATCATAAAACGATTTATCCCAAAATTCAATTTCAGAAATTATGAAACTATGAAGCCAGGGGTGATCGTTTTGTTTACTGGCGGAGCTTCGGTGCGCGGCTGTTCATCATAAGGATGACGATCAGGATGATGCCTTGGATGAGAGAACGAAGGCCAGCAGCCATATTCAAAGCCTGAAGGATCGTAGTGATCAGAGTCAGCACTGCCGCACCGAGCGCACCGCCGATGAAGGACCCCTTGCCGCCGGAAAGTTTGGTTCCGCCGATCACGACGGCGGCGACGGACAGCATGGTGTAGTTGCTTGCCATGTTCATCTGGGCAGTTCCCGCGTAGCCAACCAGCATCAGACCGGCAAGACCGGCAATGGCTCCTCCGAACACGTAGGCAAGAATGATGACCAGGCGGCTGTTGATGCCGCAAAGATTTGCGCCGCGGGTATTACAACCAGCCAGGAAAAGCGACCTGCCATACCGGCTTCTGCGAAGGAACCAGAATTCCAGAACCAGCAGTAGAATGATGACGACAACCGGAAGAATTCGGAAGGGGCCGAACAGGGTTTTGGAGATACCTTGCAGGACAGGGCTGACGGAAACGGAAGGCTGTCCTTTGGTCACCATGATGGTAAAACCGTTGACCACGGTGGACATGATCAGAGTCATGACCAACGGTACGACTTTGAGGACCTGCACGCCGATTCCGTTCAAAAGACCGACAACTGCTCCCATAGCCAGAGAAACAACGATCATGGCGATCAGAGACAAACCGCTGCCGCCAAGTTTCACCATTGGTCCGAAAAGGGCGGTCATGGACATGACTGCGCCGACCGACATATCCAGGCCGCTGTTGCCGGAAATGACTACAGCTGCCTGTCCGATGGCAGCCATCGTCAGAATGGAAGTTGTCATCAGAATGCTGGAGATGTTATTTGAAGTAAGAAAACCTTTGGAAACTGAGCGCCCCAGAATCAGGAGAGCGACGATTGCCACGAGGGCAGGAATGTATGGATTATTTATTTTCTTTGCTTTTGCCATTACCGTATACCTGCCTTTCTGGGGAATTTTGCGCGCAAATCTTTATCTGCGGCAACCACAGAGAAAATGATGCCGATCAGAAGAATCAGGCCCTGAATAAAGCTTTGTACATAGGAGCTGAGGTTAGCCGAGACAACGATGGAGGTCAGGATGCTTAAGAAGGCAGCACCGAAAATGCCTCCCCAGATATTGCCTGTGCCGCCGTTGAGAGAAACGCCTCCGATCACGGCTGCGGCGATTGAGTTCATACTCATTGTTGCACCGAGCGTAGGGCTGCCGGCGCAGATATTTGCGCTGAGACAGACGCTTGCAATTCCAGCGGACAGACCGGCAAAGGTGTGGACGAAAAAGCGAAGCGCAGGAGCATTGATACCGGAAGCATACGCTTTGTTGACATTTTTACCAAGAGCAAACAGATGAAGGCCGCTGGGCATTTTCATGAAGACGACCCAGATAACAATAAGGATCAGGATCATGCAGATCGGCGTGGGAATGAGCCTGAAAAGCCTTCCGCTGTACCAGTCGCTGAATGCGAAATCAATGGATCCTCCCGGAAATGGCATGATCCAGAGAGCAATTCCGGCAAATGCCGTGGAAGTGGCAAAAGTGGTCAGCAGCGGATTGATCCGCATGGCGCCGACGAAAAAGCCGTTCAACATACCGCACAGAAGCGAAACGCCGATTCCCGCAAAAGCGGCAGCAGGAACAGGAACGCCCTTTCCGCAGAGAGTTACGATGACAACATTTACGAGGGATACTATAGATCCCAGGGAAATGTCGGTTCCCGCGACTAGGATTGTTGCGGTTACGCCGATAGCAACACAGATCGCACCGGCATTGGTGGCGATGAAGGAGCTGAAGAATGAGGCTTTCATACCACCGCTGATAATTGCATTGATGATCAAAAAGATGATGAACAGCAGCATGGAGGGAAAGGCACTCCAGGAAGTCAATTTTTTGATTTTATTCATGATCTTTCACCTCTTTCTTTCCGGGCATGGAAGCCGCTGAAATGTTTTCCCTTGTAATATCACGGCCTTCCAGAACAGCTGAAATGGTTCCTTCATACATTACCAGGACGCGGGAGACATCGGGCATGGAAGTGATATTGACGAGCTCATCCTCATCACTGGAGATCATGACTACAGCGTTCCCTCCTTTGGCCAGAGCAGTGAACATCTGGTGAAGATCATTCCTTGCTTTTACATCAATGCCCTTTGTGGGATCGTTCAGAAGCAGCAGACGGGGCTTTGTAACGAGCCAGCGGCCAACAACGACTTTCTGCTGGTTTCCTCCGGAGAGGGAAGTGATCAGGGCTTCCGGCACGTTGTATTTGACATGGAAACTGTCCAGAGCAGCTCTCGGATCTCCCAGCACTTCGTGTTTTACAAGTTCCTTGACAGCCGCGAGATTTTCAGTCAGGCTGCGTTCCTGGAAGGTCCCGTCTTTTTCACGGTCTCCGGAAAGATAGGCAAAATGATGGGAAACTGCATCTTTCGGATTATGAATGGTGACGCTGCTGCCATCGATGTCCATCCGGATCGCCCCGCTTAGTCCATAGAGGGCATTGAGCAGGTCAACCTGGCCGTGTCCCTGCAGACCGGCAATGCCGATGATCTCTCCCTTGCCGATCTCCAGATTCAGAGTGGTTCCGTACGTAGGGATCGGAATATTCGGGACTTTAATGAAAATATCCCGCTTGACGGTCCCTTCATTGCCCTGGCCGTGATAGGATTCGATTTTGGAACCGACCATGAGTGAAAGCAGCTCATCTTCGGTCTTCTCCTGCATCGGATAGGTTCCGAAGGTCTCACCGTTCCGCATGATGGTGACACTGTCACACATGGCGTAGAGTTCTTCCATACGATGAGAGATGAACAGGATAATGCATCCCTTCTCTTTGAGCTCCCGGATGATATCATCCACGATCTCTACATCGGCCCGATAAAGAGCTGATGTGATCTCATCGATCATCAGGATCTTCGGATCCTGCACCAGTGCTTTTGCCAGCTCGATCATATACTGCTGGTTGGGAGGCAGCTCTTCAACCTTGACGCCCATCAGATGCCCCAGCTGCATCCGGTCCAGGACTTCCTGCGCTTTTTGCTTCAGCGCATTTCGGTTTGTAAACATACCGTTTTTCGGAACATTGCAGATGCAGATATTCTCTTCTACAGTCAGATTGTTGAAAAGACTCAGCTCCTGGCTGGTCATGATGACATGGTGCTTTTTAGCATCCGCAGGAGAGGAGAAGTTCAGTTCTGAACCGTTGTATGTGATGGTTCCCGAATCTTTTGAGATCAGGCCGCTCACTACCTTTGCCAATGTAGACTTTCCGGAGCCGTTGCCGCCGAGGATGGCCCGAACTTCACCATCGGAAATCTCCATATCCGCCTGTTTGATTGCGATGACGGCACCGTAGCTTTTGGCGATTCCCTGTATCGACAGTCCCATAGTATATCTACCTTCCTTTCTTGAATAATGGTTTTGATCTTCGCAGCAATGACAGTTGTGCACTGTGCTGGTTATCCTTTAAAAAACCCGGAGATGAAACCATCCCAGAAACGCCTGGCGCGGTTTTGCCCGGTTTTAAAAGATAAACACCAAAGTGTAGGGAAACGGCGGGGGCAGAAGTCCTCCGCCGCGTTCAGGGTTATTCTTTATTCGAAATAGCTGTCGATGACTTCCTGTGCGGGATAGCCGTCGAGTGCAGCTGTATCAGACTGATCTGCCATGATTTCAAGTGCTTCTTCAAGAGAGATCAGCTGGGTGGTCTCCGGAAGATTCTGGGCCCACTCGGCAGAGTCATCGCCGTCTTTCGTTACAACGTAGGGCGGTTCAACCATGATGGCGTTGACTTTGCTCTCATCCATGGGGTTCGGGACCAGGACTTCCGGTTTTACGGTCTTGCCCTGAAGGAGGCGGACAGCCACATCTAGGCCGGGGACGGAGTTGCCGGGAGCATAGGAAACGCCGATGGAGTTCAGATCTGGAAGCTGGGACCATTTGGTCAGGAATGCCTTGGTATAATCACCAGTCATGATCGGGAGATCTTTGCCTGCATTCTCATATGCTTTGATCACGCCTTCACCCATGACATCCTGCTCCAGAACGGCATCGATTTTTTCGTAGCTGGAAAGGAAGGTGGTCATCAGTGCCTGGGCCTCTGTCTCGGACCAGCCACCGGGGGCAGCTGCCAGAACTTTGATGTCCGGGTAGTTAGCCAGAACATCTTTGTTAGCCTGCACGCGAAGCGTATCTGCAGAGTTGCCTGCCACGCCGTCGATCTCAACGATTTCGCCTGCACCGTCCAGTTGATCCACCAGCCATTCTACCTGGATCTTCTGCCAGGTGTAGTTGTCGCCGCAGACACAGATGGTTCCTTCGTAATAGGCCGGATCGTTGGATACAACGACTAGGATGCCTTCATGCTGTGCTTTTTCAACGGCGGATTTGATGGTTGTCGGGGAAACAGCGTCGATGATGATGGCGTCTACACCGGAGTCGATCATGGCGTTGATCTGATTGAGCTGTTCGGTCGGATCGTTGTTGGTGTTGGAGATCATTATATCGGCGATGATGCCCGCTTCCTTATATTCATTTGCGCGGGTTTCAAAATCTTCCACCATCTGGGCCCGCCAGGTATTTCCCCAGTAGCCGTTGGAATATCCGATGACAAACCCCTCTGTCTTATCACATTCAAAGACCAGGTTCAGGTCATCCGCAAATGCGGGTGTCGTGCTCATCATGGCGACTGCGGTAATAAGAGCGGCTGCAAGTGCTTTCTTGTTCATGTTTTTCCTCCATTTCTTTTGTCTGTTGCTGTCATTGAGCTCTTTTGCTGTTTAGATGAAACACCTTTTTCTCAGGCGTCGATCACTGGGATGAAGTCCTCCGATCCGTCTTCGATTCCCGGTTCATGTCCCGGAAGGATGAAGTCGGCAAACTGGCGGATCCGTTTGAAGCTTTCGTAGGTTTTCGTAACTTGGATAATGATATTCGGTTCCAGGTTTCCGTTTACGTTTTCTGCGACATTGCAGATGTCACCGGAGACACATACAACTCCTTTTGTGGTATCGAACATGGCTGACTGATGGCCTCTGGTATGACCGGGCGTTGTGATCACCCTTAGTCCCGGAAGAATTTCCGTATCTCCTTCCAGGAAATGCCACTGGAAGAAGTTGACGGCATGTTTGTCATAACAGAGCTTGTCATAGAAGGGTGCTTCCGGAACGATGGGGTTGAAAGCCTCTTCCCATTCGGTTTTCTGCACATAAAATTCTGCATTTTTAAATGCAGCGTTTCCTCCGCTGTGGTCGCAGTGAAGATGGGTATTGATGACGATATCCACTTCATCCGGATTCCATCCGACAGCTTTTTTGATTGCGGCGGCACAGATCTGATCAGGCGTCTGTCCTGCGCCGGGCTCTGATATCTTATAGAAATCAATATCCCGAATTCCGGTGTCAACGACGACCTTGTGTTCCCCGTCTGTGGCTGCTGCACTCCAGATCGGGACAACAATGCGTTCTCCTTTTCCTTTAAAGTGTGTCATAGCCGAGCGGTCCAATGTAATGCTTCCAACCTGAACGGCTTTCACGGTCCATTGCTTTCTCATGAGAACCTCCTTTACATTATTTGTGTTTACTTGGGCAGTATCACTTGCTTTGTTGAGCGAAATGTATCACAATAACGCAAACACGTCAACAGAAATAACGCAATTTTTAAAAAAAGCAGCAGTTCTCACACAAATTGAGCGCAATTATTGTGCAATATCATGGTTGACATGCGCAAATAAGGCAAGTATCATCTAATTGACGCAAACAAATAACGCAAAATGATTGCGCAACACGCAATTCGTTGAACAAGGAGGTGCTGATATGTACTCCGGGAAGGAATTATGGAAAGACTACATTTCCTATGAACTGAAACCCTTCCGTATATCTGAAACGAGAGTGATCGAAACCTATGAGAATTTACCGGAGAACCTGTACCGAATGCTTCAGGAGACCGCAAGAAGAATGCCAGATAAGACGGCAGTGACAGATGACTGCGGCCATGCATGTATGTACAGGGAGCTGCTGGAGAAAACGGACCGTTTTTCTTCCTGGCTTCACTATCATAGTAAGATCCGGCATGGCCAGCATGCAGCACTGATGCTTTACAACAGCCTGGAGTTCTGTGTTGCATTTCTGGCATTGAATAAGCTGGGTGTTGTGGTGATCCCCATGCAGACAAAATACCGGCGGCCGGAGATCGAAGCCCTTCTGGATAAAGCCGACGCATCGCTGATCCTCACGGATCCGGATTTTAAGGAATGGTTTTCTTCTTATAAAGAAGCGGGACTGGAGATTATTTCCTGCAGTGATATTCATAGCGGATACGGTTGGAGCGCTTATGAGGACAGCCGGGACTGTGAGATGGAAGGAACGGTTCTTGATGATGCCCTGTTGGTATTTACTTCCGGGACGACTTCCCGCAGCAAAGGTGTGATGATCCGGAACTTCAATATCTCCCATGCGATTGTTTCTTATCAGAAAACGCTGAAGATTACAGAAAAGGACGTGACGATCATTCCGGTTCCCCTTTATCTGATCACAGGATTGATCGCACTGTTCGGACTGTTTGTATACGTGGGAGGATCAGTGTTCATTCATCAGTTTTTCAGTGCAGACCAAGTGCTTTCCTGCGTACAGAAAGAAAATGTTACCTTTATCCACGCTTCACCAACGGTGTTTTCTCTGCTTCTTGAAACGGCTCCGAAATTTCCGCCCCTTCCGTCACTTGTAAAATTTGCGTGCGGAAGCAGCAATATGCCTAAAGAAAAGATCCGTCAGCTACACCGATGGCTGCCGAAAAGTTCGTTCCACACAGTCTATGGCCTGACAGAGACGACCTCTCCGGGAACGATCTTCCCGACGGATGCCTCAGTAAGTCCTTACATCGGATCCTCCGGGATACCGATCCCCGGAATGAACATTAAGATACTCAGAGATGATGGCACAGAAGCGGAACCGGGAGAAACGGGAGAGATCCATTTGAACGGAGCCAATCTGCTGGACTCGTATTACCGGATGGAGACGCCACTGCTGCAGGAAAACTGGCTGGATACCGGCGATCTGGGATACGTCAATGAAGAGGGTTATCTGTTCATTGTTGACCGGAAAAAGGACATGATCAACCGAGGCGGAGAAAAAATCTGCAGCATTGATGTGGAAAATGAGATCTACCGGATCGATGGCGTCCTGGATGCGGCTGTGGTCGCGATCCCGGATGCAAAATACGGAGAGGTGCCGGCAGCGCTGATCCGTACCACGCCGGAGTTTGACAAAACCGAGGAAGAGATGAAAGCGCTACTGAAGACCCGTCTTGCTTCCTACCAGGTACCGGCCCGGATCTGTAAGGTTTCTAAGATACCGGTGACGCCCAACAATAAAATAGACAAGAAATATATTCGGACACATTTTGAAGAGTACACATCCTGAGATGCTTACGGTTTATAAAAAAGGAGGCAGCCATGAGAAAACCTTTATTTATGACGGGCGAACAGGCAGCACAGCTGATTACCGACAATAGCACGATCGCAACGATCGGCATGACACTGGTTTCCGCGTCGGAGACGGTCCTGAAGGCGATTGAGAAACGTTTCCTGGAGACCGGAAGCCCGAACAGCCTGACACTGGTTCATTCCTGCGGCCAGAGCGACCGTGACAGAGGAATCCAGCATTTTGCCCACGAGAAGATGCTGCACAGGATTATCGGAGGACACTGGGGACTGCAGCCGCGGATGATGCAGCTGATCGCTGAGAACAAGATCTTGGCATATAACTTCCCGCAGGGACAGTTCGCGCAGCTGTATAGGAGCATGGCCGGCGGTGAGCCCGGAAAGATCACAAAAGTCGGACTTGGTACTTACATTGACCCCCGTCAGGACGGAGGAAAAATGAATGAGATCACAAAGGATGCCCCGGATCTTGTGGAAGTTATTCATATCGACGGGGAAGAATATATGCGTTATAAGCCGATCCCGCTGGATTTCTGCATCATCCGCGGCACCTATGTCGATGAGATGGGAAATCTGACGACGGATGAGGAAGCTATGGTGCTGGAAGTCTTCTCCGCGGTTATGGCCTGCAAAAAATATGGAGGAAAGGTAATCGCACAGGCAAAATATAAAGTGAAGGTCGGAACCCTGCATCCCAAAAAGGTCGTTGTACCTGGTGTGTTTATCGATGCGGTCGTGATGTGCCCCAACCCGGAGGAGGATCACCGTCAGACGCACAGCTTTGCATTTGATCCGGCCTATTGCGGAGATATCAAAGTGCCGGTCTCCAGTGATGACACGCTCCCGCTGACGGTGCGGAAGGTGATTGGCCGGAGAGCTCTGATGGAGCTGCGGGAGAACGATATTCTGAATGTCGGCACCGGCATCCCGAACGATGTGGTCGGACCGATCCTCTCGGAGGAGGGCGTTAATGATGACGTGACGATCACAGTGGAATGCGGTATTTACGGCGGAATTCCTATGGGCGGAGTTGACTTTGGTATTGCGAAAAACAATTTTGCGTTGCTTCGCCATGATGATCAGTTTGATTTTTACAACGGAGCCGGTGTGGATGTCACCTTTATGGGAGCGGGACAGGTTGATCTGGACTGCAATGTCAATGCCACCAGACTTGGACCGAACCCGACCGGTGCCGGCGGTTTTATTGATATCACAACGAACGCGAAGCACGTTGTTTTCTGCTCAACATTTACCGGAAAAGGACTTAAATGCTCCTTTGATGGAAAGCTGCTCCATATCGATCAGGAGGGCTCTCTGATCAAATTCGTGAAAAAGGTACAGCAGATATCCTATAACGGGAAAATTGCTTTGTCCAAAGGACATAAAATGCACTATGTGACGGAGAGAGCTGTATTTGAGCTTCGTGAGGAAGGCCTGGTACTGACGGAAATCGCTCCCGGAATCGACCTTCAGACCCAGATCCTGGATCTGATGGAGTTTAAGCCGGTCATCGCGGAGGACCTGAAGATCATGGATCCCGAGCTTTATCGCGAAGATGGTCCCTTCGGACTGGCGAAAATTGTACGGAGCTGATGACAGACCGATATACGGAAACGATGGAATCAGTTATATGTCAACCATTTCATATCACTATTATAAGGAGGATAAATCATGAGACTCGAGGGTAAAGTAGCAATCGTAACAGGCGCTGGCAGAGGACTTGGCAAGGGTATTGCAAAAAAACTGGCAGAGGAAGGCGCAAAGGTTGTAATCGCGGATATGGGTTCAACGCAGGAAGCGGTGGATGAGATTAAAGCAGTCGGCGGCGAAGCAAGCGCATTCAGTGTAAATGTATCTGAAGAAGAAGAGATGATCGCGCTGGTGAGATATGCGGTGGATACCTATGGAACGCTGGATATCATGGTGAACAACGCCGGAATCAACCGTGACGGTATGCTCCATAAGATGACAAAAGAAAACTGGGATCTGGTCATCGCGGTCGACCTGACCGGCTGTTTCTACGGCACCAGGGAAGCAATGAAGTATATGAGAGAAAAGAATTATGGCCGTATCATCAACATTTCTTCCGGCAGCTGGCTCGGAAACCTTGGTCAGGCAAATTACGCTGCTGCAAAGGCTGGTGTGGTCGGCCTCACGAAAACAGCGGCACGCGAAGGAGCAAGAAAGGGTGTCACCTGTAATGCGATCTGCCCGGGCTTTATTGAGACAGATATGACATTAAAACTGAAAGAGGTAAAAGATGGCGCTGCCTGGGACAGCATGATGAGCAGGATCCCGATGGGATATGCCGGTAAGCCCTCAGATGTCGGTAATATGGTGGCATTCCTTGCTTCTGATGAAGCGGCTTATATTACAGCAGAAGTGATCAACGTAGGCGGCGGCATGATCGTCTGATCAACTGGTATTCGCCTAAACGGGAAAACGTTGTTGACCGGATATCCGGCAGCGGAAACGCGGACCCTTTAGGGGGGAGGTGCCAGAGCGCACTTCCCCATATATAAAACAAGCAGTCAGTTAATATCACGTGAAGACTGGAAGATAAGAAAAACACAACAGGAACATCAGCGGAAGAGACAAACACAAATAAGGAGGATATCATGAAGGACGTAGTAATCGTAAGCGGCGTAAGACTCCCGGTAGGAAGCTTTGGAGGAAGCCTTAAAGATGTGTCGACCATCGAAATGGGAGCAATGGTGGTCAAAGAAGCTGTTAATCGTGCAGGCATTGACCCGGCTGTTGTTGACGAAGTCATCATCGGTGAAGTCGGTGAAGTGGCACAGGATGGATTTATCGCAAGGGCGATCAGCCTGAAAGCTGGCATGCCCAAAGAGACAACAGCGTATTCCGTAAACCGCCAGTGCGCTTCCTCGCTGCAGTCGATCGCGGACGCAGTAATGCAGATCCAGACCGGCCAGGCAGACGTCGTTGTTGCAGGCGGTACGGAGAATGTCTCTCAGCTTCCTTACTACGTAAAGGATGCGCGCTGGGGCGCCAGAATGGGCCACAAGATTTTCGAGGACGGTGTCCTGGATATCCTGACCTGGCCGCTGGACGGCAACCACAATGGCGTGACCGCCGAGAACGTTGCAACAAAATACAATGTCAGCAGAGAAGAGCAGGATGCATTCGCCCTGCAGAGCCATCAGAGAGCCTGCGCAGCTATCAAGAAAGGGCTGTTCAAGGATGAGATCCTGCCGGTGGAAAAAACAGACCGCAAGGGCAACGTCACGGTATTTGATACCGATGAAGGCCCACGCGATTCCCAGACCATTGAAAAACTGGCCAAGCTTCGCCCCTGCTTCGTAAAGGGCGGAACGGTCACAGCCGGCAATTCCTCCAGCCTTAACGACGGCGCCGCAGCCGTTGTCGTGATGTCTGCAGAAAAGGCAAAAGAACTCGGCGTGACACCGAAGCTTAAGATCGAAGGTTTTGCCGTGGCAGGTTTTGATGCGGAACTGATGGGTTATTCTCCCAAGTTCTCCAGTGAGAAGCTGGCAGCTAAACTGGGCCTGGATCTGACAACGATCGACATGTTCGAGATCAATGAAGCATTCGCCAGCCAGGCTTTTGCCGTTGCAAGAGACCTCGGACTTGACATGGAGAAGGTGAACATGTACGGCGGCGGCATCTCCATCGGTCATCCGCTTGGTGCTACAGGTGCGATCCTGACAGTCAAGGTCATGTATGAACTGATGCGCTCCGACAAGAAGGATGCCATGATCAGCATGTGCATCGGCGGCGGCCAGGGCATGAGCATGTACTTTACCAAAGCTGAGTAATATCCGATATATAAGAATGGCAAAACTCCGGGGCAGCACTGATCATTTCGGTGCTGTTTTGGAGTATCCGGACAGATGACAGCATTATTAATCTCAAAGTGAAGGCAGGTTATTAAAGATGATCCATTCAAGTCAGAAAGCAAGTGATACCGTCATAGAGCAGGTCTATACTGTCAGGCCGCCTCACGTAAACGGCTATGGAAGACTTTTCGGAGGGCAGCTGATGCAGTGGATCGACGAGACGGCCGGGATCGTGGCCAAACGCTACGCGAAGAGTACAGTCACCACCGCGGCGATAGACAACCTGAATTTCAAGTATCCTGCCTTCCAGAACGATATGATTGTACTGGTCGCAAAGATCACTTATGTGGGACGTACCTCCATGGAGGTGCGCGTCGATACATATATTGAGAACCTGCAGGGGTACAGGCATAACATAAACCGTGCCTATGTCATTATGGTGGCGATCGATGAAGACGGGAAGGCGGTTGAAATTCCGGCTCTGGAAATATCTTCAGAGGCCGAACAGGCCGAGTGGAACGCCGGGGAAAAGCGATATGAACTGCGCCGGCAGAGGCGTGTGGAAGGATTTTGAATAACAGATAGCAGGGTAAAACATGAATAATAAGCTTAGAAATGACGCAGATGAGATCATCAGAGCCTGCCTGAATGCGGTCCTTCCGGACAATGCGGTGGTACGGGCTTTAGGAAGTCTTAAAAGAACAGAGGGAAAGATCGTCCTGGTCGCAGCAGGGAAAGCTGCCTGGCAGATGGCCAATGCCGCGGTAAATGAACTGGGAAGGGTGGATGACGGTATCGTTGTCACCAAATATGAACATGTCATGGGAGAGATCCCCGGTGTTGCCTGCTATGAGGCAGGCCATCCGGTGCCGGATGAAAACAGCTTCATCGCAGCGTCCAAAGCCCTGGAACTTGTCGGTTCACTGACAGAAAAGGATACAGTATTATTCCTGCTTTCCGGAGGCGGGAGCGCCCTTTTTGAAAAACCCCTGGTCCCGGGAGAGGAACTACAGGACATCACCAGGCAGCTGCTCGCCTGCGGGGCTGATATCGTGGAGATGAACACCATCCGTAAACGGCTCAGTGCCGTTAAGGGAGGAAAGTTTGCTAGGGCCTGTGCGCCGGCAAATGTATTCAGCATCGTTCTGAGCGATATCCTGGGAGATCCCCTGGATATGATCGCAAGCGGACCGGCCTATCCCGACTCATCTACCTGCGAAGAAGCAATGTCCATCGTAAAGAAATACAACTTGGAACTGTCCGACAGGGCAATGGAGTTGCTGCACCAGGAGACCCCCAAGGAACTTGATAATGTGACCACACAGATCAACGGCAGTGTCCGCGAACTATGTGCGGCGGCAGCTTTCAAGTGCCGTGAAATGGGTTATACGCCGATATTACTCACTGACCAGCTCTCCTGCGAGGCAAGGGAAGCCGGCCGGTTTATGGGAAGCATCATCCGGGCTCATGCGGCGGAAGGGCAGAAAGCGGCGTGGATCGCAGGCGGCGAGACCGTTGTCCACCTTACCGGAAAAGGCCTGGGAGGCCGTAACCAGGAGCTGGCCTTGGCGGCTGCACCGGCCATAGCCGGGATCAGCGGAGCCGCAGTATTTTCTGTGGGAAGTGACGGAACGGACGGTCCGACGGATGCGGCAGGCGGATATGTGGATGGAGATACCCTGGAAGCTCTGTCTGAGAAAGAACTTTCCGTCAGCGAGGTGCTTGCTCAGAATGATGCCTATCATGCCCTCAAAGCGGTGGATGGGCTGATCATAACAGGACCGACCGGGACCAACGTAAATGATGTGGCGGTGGCATTGTTTTCTGAATGACAGTGGGCGTGACAGGGGACTCAGGCGTGACAGAGAAACGTCCCTGTCACGCCTTTAAACTAGATTTCTTTGACCACCTGGAAGATATAAAACTTCAGATAGTAGGATTCATCATCGCCCCAGAGAATCGGGTGATCAGGTGCCTGCGTGCGGAACTCGACCTGGCGGAGCCTGCGACGGGCGCCGTGGGCGGCCTCTTTCAAGGTCTTGCGGAACAGGTCCTCCTCCATGAAATGAGAGCAGGAGCAGGTCGCGAGGAACCCGCCGTCTTTTACAAGCCGCATTCCGCGGAGGTTGATCTCGCGGTAGCCCTTGACGGCATTCTTTGTGACCTGCCGGGACTTTGTGAAGGCGGGCGGGTCGAGAATGACAATATCGTACTGCCTGCCTGCCGCCTCAAGCTTTGGGAGAAGATCAAAGACATCCGCGGTCAGATAGCAGAGCCCTGTCTGAGCGCTCTGATCGGATGGAACACAGTCTTCCATCTGCAGCAGGCGAGGGGACAAGCCGTTGAGCCGGGCGTTGCCCATCGCCTGATGGATGGCAAGGTCGGAGGCATCCACAGACAGAACACTCCCGGCGCCCGCCAAGGCGCAGTTCAGTCCGAATGAGCCGGTGTGCGTAAAGCAGTCCAGCACAGACGGAGTCTGAAGCCGCCGGACGATTCCGGCGACGGCCGCACGGTTGTTCTTCTGATCCAGGAAGAAGCCGGTCTTCTGTCCGTCCTTTACGTCGACCAGATACCGGACGCCATTCTCAACGATCGGCACATTCGTGTCGAACTCCGGTCCGATAAACCCTTTTGTGCGAGGAAGCCCCTCCAGCTGACGTACCTTGGCGTCGCTTCTTTCGTAGATGCCTCGGATCCGGATACCGTCTTCGGCCATTGCATCCGCGAGCATGTTCAGGATCATCACTTTGTAAGGCTCCGTCCCGAGCGCGAGGGACTCCACGACAAGCACATCCCCGAACTTATCCACCGTGAGACCCGGCAGAAAATCCGCCTCCCCGAACAGAACCCGGCATGAATCCGTATCCATGACGGCCTTGCGGTACGCCCAGGCATCACGGACACGCTGCCTCAGAAAAGCGGGGGTGATTCCATTTTTTTCATATCTTGAGAGCATCCGGACGCGGATTCTGGATGCCGTGTTGATGAAGCCGTACCCGAGCGGGAAACCGTCGAAATCCAGAATCTTCAGGATCGCTCCGTTGTCGAAGGAACCTTCTGTACGGTCGACCTCGTTGTCGTAGACCCATCCCCCGCCAGACTTAAGGCTGCGGCCGGCGCCCTTCTTGAGATACAGGCAGGAAGAAGATGCCAGGTTCTCATCCTCCGCCGGGAAGTTCTGTGTTTCAAACCATTCGCTCAGTGTCATATCCATTCTCTCTTTCCGGAATAACTGTGAATGCAGACTGTGCTGCGGGATTTCCTTGTGCTGTAATGATATGCGTGTCAATAAGTCCTGCCACCACTCGCATGCAGGCAGGCGTGGTGGCGGACTTTTGACACTGTCATCATATTATAACTGAAATGAAGCGAAAGGGCACTGCCCGATATAGATATCATCTATATCGGGGTACAATAATCGGATATTAGACAGCAAAGGGGCGTTCGGCGTACAATATCGAGAAGACTTGATTACAGACAGCAGATAATGACACGGGAAGACCAACCGATCCTCCTGTGTCTGGAAGGAGAACAGAGATGGCATTCACGGCAGACCGGGATCAGACACTTGGCTTTACGACGAGACAGCTCCACGCAGGCTACAATCCGGACGAGGATACTTATGGGTCAAAGGCAGTTCCAATCTACCAGAGCGCCTGTTATTCCCTGAAAGATATTGACAACTGTATCGACGTATTCAAGTTCGCAAAGGAGGGGCAGAGCTACTCCAGATTCGAGAATCCGACGAATGACGTTCTGGAACGCCGTATTGCCTCCCTGGAGGGGGGCGCACGGGCGGTTTCCTTCGGGAGCGGCATGGCTGCCATCACGAATACGATCCTGAATCTCTGCCGGGCGGGCGACAACATTGTCCTGGTCAAGACGATCTATGGCGGGACAACGAGCCTTCTGACCGGTATTCTTCCGCAGTATGGCATCACCGGGAAGTTTGTGAGCAACCCGGATGACCCGGAGGCATTCAGGGCACAGATCGACGAGCACACAAAGGCAATCTATGTGGAGTGTCTGGGCAACCCGCTGATCAATGTACCAGACTTCGAAGCGCTCTCGGCGGTCGCACATGATGCCGGGATTCCGCTTGTCATCGACAATACCTTCGCGACACCCTATCTGTTTCGGCCGTTTGAGCATGGGGCGGATATCGTCGTGTACTCAGCGACGAAGTATCTCTGCGGGCACGGTACGACGATCGGCGGGCTGGTCGTCGAGAGGGGCGGATTCCCGTGGCTGAACGGGAAATTCCCGCAGTTTGAGGCGTTCAATCAGAAGTACAGAGACTGGGTCGGCGCTGAGAAGATGGACCGGGAGATGTTCTCCCAGAGACTTCGCCAGGTGTATCTGTGTGATGTCGGTGCGAATCTCAGTCCGGTCAGCGCGTGGCTGATCCTGCAGGGGATCGAGACACTGTCGCTCCGGATGCGGGAGCACTGCAAAAACGCGCAGGCAGTCGCGGAGTTCCTGGAGCAGCATCCGGCTGTCCGCTCCGTCTCCTATCCGGGGTTGAAGTCTTCCAGATATCATGCGCTCGCACAGAAGTATTTCCCTCTTGGCTGCAGCGGCATGATGATGTTCCGGGTCAATGGGAGCCAGGCGGATGCTGCCTCTCTGCTTGAGAAGGTGCATCTGTTCGGCTTCATGGTCAACGTTGGCGATGCCAAGTCCCTGATCACTCATCCGGCAACATCCACTCATTTCGGCCAGCCGAAGGAGGTGCTGGAAGGCGCAGGAATCTATCCGGATTCCATCCGCCTGTCCATCGGCATCGAGGACAAGGAGGATCTGATCGCGGATCTGAAACAGGCGCTGGATACACTTGTCTGACGGCACTTTTGAAACCGGCCGGATTTTCAATGTGCAATGGGAGGCAGATTATCATGACAGAGCTTTCGATTCCCTCTACCGATCAGAAGAACAAGCTGCATGTGGAAGTCTGGGAGCCGGAGGGGGAGATCCGTGCGATTCTGCAGATTTCGCATGGGATGGTCGAGTATGTCGAACGTTTTCAGAACTTTGCGCTCTGGCTGAATCAGTATGGAATTCTGGTAATCGGAAATGATCATCTGGGTCACGGGAAGACGGCGGCAGGCGATGCGGACCTGGGTTATATCGGGGCGGGAAAAAGCAAAACGCTGGTAGATGATCAGTATGAGGTTACCAAGTATGCAAAGAAAACATACAGAGATGTACCGCTTTTTCTGTTCGGACACAGCATGGGCTCTTTCCTGGCAAGGAGATACCTGATGGAATATGGCGGCGAACTCGATGGCGCAATTCTTTCAGGGACAGGCTATACGCCGGGACCTGTTCTGGGTGCCGCGGGCCTGATCGCCGGCTGGCTGAGGCTGACGCACGGAGAGCGCTACCGCTCCGCATTTCTGAAACAGCTTTCCTTCAAGGGATATCTGGATCGTATTCAGAACCCGCGTACGGCGAATGACTGGCTGACCTGTGATCCGGCGATTGTCGATCGATACAATGCCGATCGGTTCTGCACCTATACGTTCACGGTAAATGGATATCAGACTTTGTTTGATGTCATCCGGTACATTCAGGACCCGAGGCATGTCGGAAGGATCCCAAAGGACATCCCGATTCTGTTCATATCCGGGGAAGAAGACCCGGTGGGTTCGTATGGACAAGGAGTGAAGAAGGTCTTCGAAAGCTATCGCGCTGCCGGAATCAAGGACGTGGATATACACTTGTATCCGGGAAAACGACATGAGCTGACCAATGAAATCGGCAAAGAGGAAGTGTACGAGGATATCAGGAACTGGATAGGCCGGCATCTGACCGGGAAGGGACCGGTGTAGCGGACAGCTTCAAAGCCGGAGGAAGCCGGGGCGGCTCGCATTTTCAGTCAGGCGCTGTTTGTTGACAGGGGCGGCTGTGCCGCCTTAAAATGACGGAAGAATCAGAAACAACATGCATGTTTGTTCAGTATATCAGGAATGATGAGAGGAGCCGGCTATGCTTCAATACCGTTATGATACGCAGATGCTGATTGATGGAGAGGATCTGGACGAGGATGAGATCCGGGATTATATCACGGAGCACTTCGACGGAGACTGCCTGCTCGCTGTCGGAGGGGACGGAGATCCGGTGAAGATTCATTTCCATACGAATGAGCCCTGGAAGCTGCTTGAGTACGGAAGGTCGATCGGTGAGATCTACGACATTGTCGTCGAGGACATGGATCGCCAGGCAAGGGGGCTGAAAGGCTGAGATGGTCAAGGTGTGGGCGCACAGAGGCGCGTCGGGATATGCTCCCGAGAATACGATGGCGGCGTATGAGTATGCCGCAGCCCTCGGGGCAGACGGTATCGAGCTGGACGTCCAGCTGTCGGCGGACGGCAGCCTTGTCGTCTGTCATGACGAGACAATCGACCGGACATCCGACCACAAGGGATATGTGAAGGACTACACCCTTCAGGAGCTTCGGAGCATGTCATTCGGAAAGCTCCATCCGGAGTACGGGGCCGGCGATGCAAAGATTCCGCTGCTGGAGGAAGTGCTCGCGTATGTGCACGATGAGACGAAGATGGTGATCAACATCGAGCTGAAAACCGGCGTCTTTTTCTACCCTGGAATTGAGGCTGCGGCGGTGCATCTTGTCCACAAGTTCGGAATGGAGGATCGCGTGATCTATTCCTCCTTCAACCATTATTCAGTCAGGCGTGTGCAGCAGATCGATTCGAAGGCGAAGGTCGGTCTTCTGTATGAGGACGGGTTCATCGATGTACCGCAGTATGCGGCGGCGCTCCATGTCAATGCTCTTCATCCATCGGGCTGCTGCCTGCAGTATCCCGGGTATATGGAGGACTGCAGAAGACTCGGGCTGGACGTCAATGTCTGGACGATCAATCGGGAAGCGGACATGAAAGCCTGCATGGAGGCCGGCGTGCATGCTGTCATCACGAACTATCCGGACCGCGCGATCAAAGTGCGCGAGGAGATGAGTGCCAGCAGGTCTTATCCTGTATAATGCAGGATGACTGGAACTGCAGGAAAGATGTGAACCCATATGAACAGCATATGAACAGATAGAAAGAGCTGCAGCCTTCCCGGGCTGCAGCTCTTTCTCGAAGCAGGGGTACGGATGTATAAAAAGCCAACTCTCCTGTCTGGGGGAGAAATATACGGCTGGAAATCACTCGTCCCAGCCTTCAGTCATACGGTAATTGACCAGGATCATCCGTACTTCCTGCCCGGGGGCTGTCTTTACATCCTTCGGGTCTGATGGAGAAGGAAGCTTCGGGTCTTTTTCCTGAAGCTCCAGGTCAATCCAGCTGTATGCCGCATCGCGTGCATTCTGGAGCACATCGAATTCATCTGTCCCGTCAACCTCGCACATCGCAAGGTCCGGGAAGGAGGCATGCCACCCTCCCTCATCTTTTTTACCGATTACGACCGGATAATAAAATTTCATGATGATATCCTTTCTATGCTGCTGTCACCCTGCCATTGTAAAAGGGTTGCCGGAGGGTGTCAACCGTACAGCAGGGGTACATCGCAACACACATCACAACAGAAATACAGCAGGGGATGTGGGGATGTGCTGCGGACATGTAAAAATTGGGCTTGACAGATATCCTTTGTACAGGTATAGTGGAGCCATAAAGATTGCACACAATCTAATTGAATCATGAATGAAAGAATTTGTTTATTCTTTATGCAGCGGTCCATGGCGGGGATGGCGGCAGCAGAGATGGCGGAAGCAGGGAGGTGAAGCCGTATTGAGATATGATATTGCGATTGTCGGCACGGGGCCGGCAGGAATCTCGGCGGCCCTGACGGCGAAAAGCCGCAACAAAAGCATTCTTCTGATCGGAAGCGAAAAAGGATCCGAGAAGATCGGGAAGACGCATATGATTGTGAATTACCCGGGGCTGCCGGATGTGACAGGCCCGGAGCTGAACCGGAGGCTTCTGGATCAGGTAAAGGCTGCAGGCATCCCGATCACAGAGAAAAGGGTGGCAGGCATCTATGCAATGGGAGACTATTTCAGCCTGCAGGCAGATCAGGACTTTCTGGAAGCCAGTTCCGTGATTCTGACAACAGGAACCTCCTTCGGGAAGCCGCTCCCGGGAGAGAATGAAAACCTCGGACGCGGCGTCAGCTACTGTGCAACCTGCGACGCACCGCTCTACAAGGGAAAGGAAGTCATTGTTGTCGGATGGAACCCGAAGGAGGAGAGCGAGGCAGCATTTCTAAGTGAAACCTGCTCGAAGGTGACATATCTTCCGATGTACCGGTCAGAAGTGTCGCTTCCGGCATCGGTGCATGTACTTTGGGCAAAGCCGGTGTCGGTCGGGAAGGCAGACAGGAAGATGCGGCTTCAGATCGCAGAATCACCCTACAGACCCGAAGGTGCTTTGCTTAGGGGCGGCGAAGGGGGCACGCTGCAGGATGGAGAGCTTCCGGATCATCTGGAGGCGGACTGCATCTTCCTTCTTCGGGAGAGCGTTGCACCGGACAAGCTGGTACCGGGGCTGGAGCTTTCCGGCAGCCATGTGAAGGTTGACCGCAGCATGGCGACAAACCTGCCGGGGCTGTTTGCGGCCGGGGATCTGACAGGACTTCCCTATCAGATTGCGAAGGCAGCAGGGGAAGGCAATATTGCGGCCATCAGTGCAGCGGCATATCTGGATCAGAGTTCCAGACAACAGGCTGGCACCGGGACATCCCGCAACGCTCTGTGATCCGGACCGGCTATATGCAGCATGCAGGGCAGACAGAGTGAAGAAGACAAAGGACAGCAGATAAAGGAGGATTTCTTATGAGCGTCAAGGTTATCAATTCAGAGGATTTCGCGAATGCAGTCAAGGATGGAGTTTCGGTCGTGGACTTCAACGCAACATGGTGCGGACCGTGCAAGATGCTCGGCCCGGTTCTTGAGAAGCTTTCAAATGAGATCACGGACGTAAAGTTCTATGCGATGGATGTGGATGAAAACCCGGATATCGCAGAGAAATTCGGAATCATGTCCATTCCGTATGTGGCTGTCTTCCGGGATGGCGCAAAGGTGGATCAGAACGTCGGCTTTATCCCGGAGGCTTCGATGAGAAGCTTCATCGAGAAGAACAAGTAACAGACTTTTCCTTATGATTCCGCCCGGCTGAGCAGTCAGCCGGGCGTTTCTGTATTTTTATAAGCTGAAAACAACCTTCCATGTGTTAAAATGCTGTGCTACCCGTCAAGAGGACAGTGAATAATTAAAAAGTTTTGTGCCGCCAGTCGAATGATCGACTGGCGGTATTCTTATGCCGCTACATAATAGTTCTCATGGTATT
>NZ_JBQKGW010000019.1:0-47099 GCF_052118625.1 Porcincola sp. LCP21S3_C12
ACTTGCCATCCTTCTTGTCAAGGTCGGCCAGCGTGTAGTTGATCGGCGGGAACTTGAAGCTTCCGTCTGCATTATTCTTTACCGTTTCCGTTGTCCCATCCGGCTTCGCCAGCACAAACGTGAACTCTTTGTCCTTCAGACCCCTATTCTCCAGTGTCTTTGTTCCGCCGAATGTAATCGTACTCTTCGCCCCGTATGTGTTTGTAAAGCTTGCCCCATCCGGTTTCTTGTCACATGCGACTTCGATGTTGCCATTTCCGTCATCATGAAGAGTCACTGTTACTTCATACTCACTACTGTCGTAAACGACGGTATTATCAGCTCCTGCCAACTCAGTGATCTTGTACGTCTTTGTTGTGTCTACATACTTGCCATCCTTCTTGTCAAGGTCGGCCAGCGTGTAGTTGATCGGCGGGAACTTGAAGCTTCCGTCTGCATTATTCTTTACCGTTTCCGTTGTCCCATCCGGCTTCGCCAGCACAAACGTGAACTCTTTGTCCTTCAGACCCCTATTCTCCAGTGTCTTTGTTCCGCCGAATGTAATCGTACTCTTCGCCCCGTATGTGTTTGTAAAGCTTGCCCCATCCGGTTTCTTGTCACATGCGACTTCGATGTTGCCATTTCCGTCATCATGAAGAGTCACTGTTACTTCATACTCACTACTGTCGTAAACGACGGTATTATCAGCTCCTGCCAACTCAGTGATCTTGTACGTCTTTGTCGTGTCTACATACTTGCCATCCTTCTTGTTAAGGTCGGCCAGCGTGTAGTTGATCGGCGGGAACTTGAAGCTTCCGTCTGCATTATTCTTTACCGTTTCCGTTGTCCCATCCGGCTTCGTCAGCACAAACGTGAACTCTTTGTCCTTCAGGCCCCTATTCTCCAGTGTCTTTGTTCCGCCGAATGTAATCTTGCCCTTCGCCTCGTATGTATCAGTAGTCGTATTATTAAATGCTACACTGCAACTCTCGTTTCCTTTTGCTAAAAATCCCTTGTCGTTGCATGACAACTTACTGACTTTGTACGTCGAATTTTGTTCATCTTTTTCGACAATAATTTGGATGTTATAGTTCTCTGGATCACAAGTATAACCATGAGGTACATCTTCCGTTACAGTAATATTGTATGTTCCTTCCTCAGTAAACTTTAGTTCTCCAAAGTCTATGGAACCATCCGGGCTATTTGTTACCGTTTTTGTGTTCGTTTCACCGGGAAATGGGTTTCCATGATCTGCCGTTATAATGAACCGAAACGCTGGTAAGTCCGTTTTCTTAACACCGTTAACAGTCTTCGATCCAGTGATAAACACAGATGCAGCCCCAGTTACAATCTTTCCTCCGAATGTAAATGAACTTTTGTGAAACTCTGCTCCAATATTAATTGTATTAGCAATGATTTCGCCATTCATATTCGAATTTGCGTTAACAGTCCCATTGGGAGCCAGAACTGTTCCAAATGAATGTTCTGTAAAAGAGACTTTCCCCGAAAATTCATTTTTAATACTGTCAGAGTTTGAATCAGATGAAAACAGATTGATTAATACATTTTTCTTTGTCCATTTGCCAACTACTTCACCCGTCGTCTGCTCTTCGCCATTTATTGTTATCCCATGAATATATAATTCTTGAATGATCTCGTTCGTCTTCTTATTTCTTGTATCAATATTGATAATAATAACTTGTGATTTATCAGGATCGCTTGCCTTGATATCTATACCTTTCTTATCGCTTGCAAATAAAGAGCCATCCAGATTTATCACAGATACATCCGTCGAGTCACCGACATCGATACAGACGACACTATCACTACTCTTCTCCGTGTTTATTGTTGCATTACAGTCTTGATAGCCTGCTATCCTTTTTTCAAGTGAAATGGCCTGTTTCTTCATTGAAGAATCCCGATCAGAATCCAAATCAAGGAACTTAGTATTGCTAGCCTCTTTCCAAACGATAGTTCCCTGATTTGAATTGTAATCATTCGTTACACCGTTGCCAGGATTAATTTGTAAACTCCAATTAACGCCATCTCCATCTTTGTATTGATAATCATTCTGCCCGTTTGAAACCACTACATCCTTTCCTAAAACAAGCACTGATCCGTTATACTGACTATTGTCACTCTGGGCAGTTAAATTATATTGTCCATTGATTGATTCCCCAATATATGATAGTTCACCTTCCGTCCGATGATTCGTTCCAAACGTTGTTCCGCCACTAAGATGCTTCGTCGCAAGATTCGAATTAACATGATTGCCCTTTGTATTGATTGAGTCAAATCCAACAAGCCCGAAATTGGCAAGTATTCCTAATTCGCCTTTGAGTTTATAATAGTCAAACCTTTGACCATCGTTTACGTTTACATTATTCTCTGCATTCTCAAAAGTGACTCCCTCTTTAATTTGATCTGGCTCTTTCGGTCTCAGTTTGTTATTCCCCGGGTCCTTTTCATCGCAACGAATTAAAAACGCATATGGGGAAAAACTCTCTGCCGAGAATGCGGCGCGTTCTGCGGCGACAGAGACGTTTGCCGCGATTTCAGTTGCACCGCCTGCGAGGTGGACGACTGCAACGTCATTTGCGGAATCCGCCCCGATGGAGGAAAGCTGTCCGTTCTTGAACTTGAAGGCAACATGGACAAGGCCGTTGTCGGGTTCGACTTCTCCAGCCTTCTGGCCATCCTTTTCCGGTACAGCAAAGTGAATATCGTAGACAATGGCATCTTCGTTGGAATAGGTGACACCATCCGGTGCCAGAGTATTCAGCTGGTTCAGGTAAGCCGATGTTGATACCCTGCTGACCTGAAGACTTGCGTCATCCGGAAGCACATCCGGGTTGTCGATGGTTGCAACGACGTATACGTCGGAATCGGAATAGGTATAGGTAGTGACTGTATTAACTGACTTCTCCGTTTCCGCTTCTGTTTCTTCTTCAGTGAGGGCTTCCGTCATAGCCTCGGATGCAGCCTCGCTCGCCGCTTCTGTCTCGGAAGAGGTTTCAGATTCAGAAGCTGTCTCGGTCTCCTTCACGGATTCTGTACTTGCTGCAATTTCCGTCTCGGACTCTTTCACGTCTGCAGTCGTCTCAGACTCAGCCGCCTTCTCCGTCTCGACCTTGTTCATCGTGACGCGGACAACCGTGTTGTCCGTCTGGATGCCTTCGATGATGTATTCGTTTTCATTATGCGTATTACGCGCATCCTTGGTGTCGTCAACCTTGACGGACGTGATGGCATACCCGGTCTCCGGAACGACCTTGAAGATGATCTTCCCGTCCCTGGCAGTTCCCTTCTGGTTCGTCACATCCTTGCCGTCGACATAGACTTTCGCGCCTTCTGCGACCGCAAAGGACACCACATTCTCGCGGACTTTCTCCGTTGAAGCAGTCTCAGAGGCCTTTGTTTCAGATTTGGGCGCAGCAGTCTCAGGCGTCTTCGTTTCCGGCGTCTTTGCCTCAGGTGCTGCGGTCTCAGGCGCTGCCGTCTCTGCCACCTTGGTTTCCGGTGCCGCTGTCTCCGGCGCTGTTGTCTCCGGCGCCTTTGTCTCAGGTGCTGCCGTCTCCGGTGCCTTTGTTTCCGGAGCTGCCGTCTCCGGCTGCGATGCCGGAGCGGCAGACTCTGTATTTTTTTCAGAAGCCGGTGTCTCTGTCTGCGCAGCGGAAGTTTCGGTCACTGGCTGTGGAACGGTCTCATCCGCCAGTACATAGGCTCCCTGCTGAACAACCATCACCACAACCAGAAGCATGGCCATGATCATCCTGTACAGGCTGTTTGATCTTTGCTTTTTCATACGAATCACACTCCCATTCTCTTACATTTCCACCCGGATAGCTGCCATCCTGACGCTTGTCTTTCGCTCCGGTATCGCAGTTTTTTTCCGAAAACGATTGCGTCTGCCAGAAAACAAAAAGAGCAACGGAATCAGATGCTCTATGCGGGCAACGTATAGCTGTTTATATTTTACTTCTCCTCTATTTAAGATCTCAATTGTAATGATATATAATTTTTCAGCAAAATTATGTCATCTATGACGAATTCGTTTTCGTGCAATTAAATAATCTTCAATATAAGCGAATCGTCATAGTAATTTTAACGATCTTTTATCTTCTTTAAGCTTTGTCAAGTCTCCTGCCTGACCTGAACAAAAAAAAGCTCCGGAACCCACATCCATGCGGCATTCCGGAGCATAAAAATAAGCGCGAAACGGGATTCGAACCCGCGACCTTCGCCTTGGCAAGGCGACGCTCCACCTCTGAGCCATTCGCGCACATCCTGTCATCTTGAAGCTTTTGTTTTTCACTCGCTCTTGACGACAAAATGAATGATACTACTTCTTCTCCTGCTTGTCAACCATATTATTGTTCGACTTTTTGGAAATATTTGAACTATTTACGGTCATCAGCCCTTCCGTCAAGTTCTACGGTACCGGAAGATGAACTCCGTCGTGCCGAGGCGCTCATTCAGCAGGTATTTTTGAAGAAGTCTGTAGTCCTGTCCCTCCTGCTGCGCTTCTAAGACGGCTTTCTCCAGCGTCTTCGGGCTTCTGGTTACGACCACCACAACGGCTTCCTCCGCAAGAAGCGCCGCTGCCTTGCGCAGAAAACGCTCCTCGAAGGGCGCGCTGCCCGCATCCTCTTCGACCCTGCTTCCCTCCTGGGGAAGCTCTGTGATCAGCTCATCAAATGCATACGCATGTGTAAAATCAAAGAAATTGCGGTTGATATAGTTGATGTGTCCGATCGTGCCGGTATTGACGCGCGCCTTCTCGATGGCCTCCCCGAAGGTATCGATCCCGTAGCAGGTTCCTGAAGGCAGGATCAGTTCCCGCTCGATCAGCAGCGTCCCGGTCCCGCAGAACGGATCGAGAACCTGTGCGTCCTCTTTCAGATACGGCCGCGCAAGTCTCAGGACAAGGGCGGCATTGACCGGTGACATGCTCTGGGCTGTGGATGCCTTCCGGTAGGCAAACCGCCTGTCCTTCAGCGTGAAAAGCTTCAGCATCGGCGCCAGCGTGCCATCTGAACGTTCAATCAGGCGCAGCTCGACCTCATAGTCGGTGTCATCGTTCTGGATTTTACCTTTTTCAAGCATGTCTAACCGCGCCGTCAGCCCCCGGATAAAGCTCCCCCGTTTCTCCATCAGAGCACGTTTTCCCTTCAGTTCTATGCGGTAGCAGTATGGTCCCTCCTCTCCTCCATGGAGGTACTTGAGATAGCCATAGACCTTCATCTCATGAAGGCACTCAGCTGCCTCCCGCTCCTGCGCAGGGACTGGCCGCGCCCCTGGGATCGGGAACAGCATCTCTGACCAGGTTCTGACCTGCATCAGCTCATCCAGGCTCCCGTCTTTGACAAAGACACCGCCCTTCAGCATTCGCACACTGCCCTTTTGAATCTGCTCTGCCGTCGCCGATACCTGGCAGCGGTTGCAGACTAATAGAAGCTCCGGCGCCGGGTCTGTCTTCGCATATGTATGGTGCTTCTTCTCTCCCACGTGTTCGATCATCCTGCGGATCTGACTGGCCTCCCCCGCAAGGTGCTTGTTGTTATCCCAGAGGCTGTGTTCCTGGCCGTCCTGATTGTGGTCAGCCTGCCCCTCTCCTGCCTCAATCTCCGCTAGACGCGCCCTAAGCTGCGGCAGAAAGGGCCTGTAGTCCAGATGCTCGACCGCCTTCAGGTAATCCTCGCGCACAAAGAGCGTCTTCTCCGTGCGCCAGGCCTCCATGATCGGAGCAAGGACATCCTCGTTCTCGGTCTGGCCGAGGATCAGCGCCGCATTCCGGCGGATCTTCGGATCCGGGTCCCTGAGAAGGCCCGAAAGAACAGAAAAATCGCCTCCGAGCAGAACCATAAACTTCCGCCGGAGGCTCTCGTCCCTGATCATCTGACGCACAGAGATCAGGCTCTGCCGAGCCTCATCTCCGCGGGTGATATTGTCATAGAGTTGCTTCAGACTGTTCTCAGCCATATATCCCTTTCCCGGCCTTATCGGGCTTCCCCGGCCCTCCCGGCCATTGCCGGATCGCCTCCGTCATGCCCGCTCTTGCTCGGTCTGATCCGGTCCAATCCCGCAGATTTCCAGCCTTCCCTGCAAATTCACATCGTTTCCGGCAGTGTGTATCATACACACTACCGGCCATCATTCCCCTTTTTAGCCCTCATCTGCCCTGGACTGGAACTCTTCTGCCTTTTTCTTCAGCGCATCCCACAGGCCGCTGTCAGAGGTCTCCGCCTCGATCTCTGTCTCCGTCCCGATCGAGTCAAGATATTCCTTCAGAACATCCTTCTCCGTCTGCCTGGAGAGCTCGGAGATCTTTTCACTCCTGGCATCATCGCACTCCTTCCGGTACGTCATGACGTCATCCTTGAACTTTTCCCAGTCATCCGGGTGCTCAACAAACCACTTCGGACAGTCCTTTCCCGTCACATCATAATGACGGATGATATCGTCACGCCCCAGTCCGTACTTTTCGGTCAGGTATGCGACAAGGTGAACATCCGACCAGTAGGTGGAGTCATTGAACTTACCGGTCGTGTCCTCATGGCAGTTCTCGATCGAAATCGAGTAGTAGTTCGCCTTGTTGGATGCCCAGGCGACTTCCCCATCCGGAACGCACTGGATGATCTCACCCTTCAGACCGATGACGTAGTTGGCGCTCATGTAGGTATCCTGGAGATCCTTGAGGCTCTCAAAGTAATCATGATTCTCCTGCGCCGTCGTCTTCGGATTGCCCAGGTAGTGGACGACAATCTTTTTAATTCCTTCCGTCGGAATCCCCGGTCTGGACCAGTCATTGATATCCAGAAGCTGCACATCGATATCCGGTTTCGGGACAGCCGGCCCCAGCCCGGCGGCCAGAGACGCCTCCGTCTGGTACGGAATCTTTGGCTTTTTCGCAAGCAGCTCCTCCACCTGAGGATCCTCCTTTGGAAGAAGGATGTAGAGCAGCCCTCCGATGAGCGCTACGATCTCAAAGAAAACAATCCAGAAGATCAGTCTTCCGACCTTCCGCTTCCTTTTTCGCCCGTTATTCGGTTGTTCATCCTCATAGCGATATTCATCATCGCCGTCCGTCTGGTACCAGTCGTCTCGTTTCATCCGTCCCGTCCGTAACCGAGCTTAGTTTACGTTATCCTCCACCGTATAGTTTGGCGCTTCCTTCGTGATATGGATATCATGAGGATGCGACTCTCTGAGCGCCGCGTTCGTGATCTTCACGAACCGACCCTCTCTTTTCAGGGTCTCTATATCCTTGCATCCGCAGTAGCCCATCCCGGACCTGAGGCCGCCCATCAGCTGGAAGATCGAGTCCTCGACAGAGCCCTTGTAGGCGACCCGTCCCTCGACCCCCTCCGGCACCAGCTTCTTCGCTCCGGACTGGAAATAACGGTCCTTGCTGCCGTTCTCCATCGCCGCAATGGACCCCATGCCTCGGTAGACCTTGTATTTTCTGCCCTGATAAAGCTCGAACTCGCCCGGCGCCTCATCACAGCCCGCAAACAGTGATCCCATCATGCAGACATTCGCCCCCGCAGCGATGGCCTTCGTGAGGTCGCCCGAGAACTTGATGCCGCCGTCCGCAATGATCGGGACACCGTACTTTGATGCCGCCTCATACGCGTTCATGACCGCTGTAATCTGAGGTACGCCGATCCCTGCGACGATTCTGGTCGTGCAGATGGAGCCCGGTCCGATTCCGACCTTGACACAGTCCGCACCGGCCTTGATCAGAGCCTCCGTGCCCTCTGCCGTCGCGACATTGCCTGCGATGACCTGCAGATCCGGATAAGCCTCCTTGATCATGTTCACGACGCGAAGAACATTCGCGGAGTGGCCGTGTGCCGAATCGACAACTACAACGTCCACATGTGCCTTCACCAGCTCGCCGACGCGGTCCAGTACGTCCGCCGTCACGCCGACCCCTGCGCCTGCAAGCAGCCTGCCCTTGGCATCCTTGGCACTGTTGGGATACTTGATCTGCTTCTCGATGTCCTTGATGGTGATAAGCCCCTTCAGATGGCCTTCCTTGTCGATGATCGGAAGCTTTTCCTTGCGTGCCTGTCCGAGGATCTTCTTGGCTTCCTCAAGCGTGATACCTTCCTGCGCGGTGACCAGGTTCTCGGACGTCATGTCCTGGGCAATCTTCCGGGTGAAATCCTCCTGGAACTTGAGATCGCGGTTCGTGATGATGCCGACCAGCTTTCCTTCCGTATCCACGATCGGAACACCGGAGATGCGGTACTTTCTCATCAGGTCTTCGGCTTCCTGAAGGGTATTGTCCGGCCCGAGCGAGAAGGGATCTGTAATGACGCCGTACTCGGAACGCTTGACCTTGTCGACTTCTTCCGCCTGCGCTTCGATCGACATGTTCTTGTGGATGATGCCGATTCCGCCCTGGCGTGCCATGGCGATGGCCATGCGGTGTTCCGTCACCGTATCCATGCCGGCGCTCATGACAGGAATGTTGAGTTTGATCGTCTTTGTCAGGTTTGTCGTGAGGTCGATCTGGTTCGGAATCACTTCCGAATAGGATGGAACCAGCAGCACGTCATCAAATGTAATACCCTCTCCAACTATTTTGCCCAAAGCAGTCTCCTTTCCTGAAGCATACCTGATGCAGTCCAAAGCCGGGAACAGTCCCGCAAAAAGATTTCAAAAATTATAGCAGACCAGGACATCTCCCGCAAGGGACAGACTTCCATGAAAAAGTTTCCTGTGCGGTACAAAATAACAGCAGTTGCACGAAATACACCTGAGACAGCTTACTGCAGAAAAACCTTCTGAGGCGAATACCGGCGCATGTCCTGCACAACCTCGTCCGGAAGCTCCAGGATCAGCATCTTCTGATCAGAACCGTCCCCATAGACCAGCGTCCAGGTCTTCACATTCGACTCCCGGCTCGAATAATCGAGCACCTTGATTCCCTGACGGTTCTGATAACCGTCCAGATGCGCACTTCCGGTCGGTGCCATGACGACAAGTGAGCTGTTGTCATAGGAGCCCTTTCTCTTCCGGGTACTCTTGCTGTAAATCTCATCGATGTCGATGTCCCCGTTCACGTAGAGGTACTCATACTCCACGCTGAACCGCGGGAAGATCAGCCAGATCTCCAGAAACAGCAGGACGATCCCGCCCAGCATGACAAGCGGCTGAACAAACAGCATGCCTGCCGCAAACACCAGCACCGCCGCCGCGATCAGAAGCCCTTTCTTCAGCGCGTTGGTCTGGGAAGGCCTTGGTTTCACCATGATTTCCTTGTATAAGTCGTTCATTTGTTGTCCGCTCCTTTGAGGTAATGAAGATAGGTGAGCGCCATGTCCTCATGGCGCGCGTTACTCACAATGCCAAAGTAGACCTTCTGATTGATCGGATACCAGGCATAATCGGACAAGACGCCTGAGTCGTCGACCCGGATCCCGTAGATCTGCTCACCCTCGGATGGTGTTGAATGGATTTCAGCTGCCTGACCTGATGACGCTTCCGTCCCGGTGTCTGTCTCCGGCAGGCTCTCTGATTTTGCCGGTGCTGCCATCCCGCTATCTGATTCGGCTTCTGTATTCGCTGCTGTTTTGGCTTCTGCTTCGGCGGCTTCTGTTCCGGGTTCCGTCTGGTTCTGCAGACTGCTCAGAGTGGTGATCGTGCGGACGGTGCTCTCACCCTCAGGGTCCAGCGTGCCAGCTTCCGATGCATCCTGCTCAGACAGCGCCTGAAGATCCGGTGCGGAAGCATAGGCCAGATCCCCGGCCTTTCCGTACGTCTCAATCTCATCCGGACTCAGGACATCATCCAGGCTCATCAGCATTCCTCGCTGCTGGATATAGGAGAAGGCATAGTCCGGGACGAGCACAACATCCAGTGTCCCGGAGGAAACCTGAACCTGAAGCTTGACGTCTGCCACCTGCTCCGCCTGCGTGACAGCACCCGGATGCAGATCGATGGAGAGATCGAAGGAAAGCGCTTCATGTTTCTTCAGCCCGCCGATATAAGAGGAAAAGTCCTTCTGCATCTGATCGCCGGCCGCGTTGTAGTCTGCCGACAGGGCACTGACCTGAAGAAGCGTCTTCGTCATCAGTCCCTTCACAATTGTCACCGCGATGTTGACCGCGACAATCGCAATAGCCAGAAACACCAGCCACACCTTGTAGTAATCCCAGAGGTACTGGAGCCTCTTCTTTCCGTGCAGAGAAGCGATCTTCTGCCGCTCCTGCCTTCGCTTTTCCCGCTGCTCCTCTTTCTCCTGCTGCCGCTCCAGCTTCTTCTCTTCATCTGTCATAGACACATCATCCTTCGGTGTATTTAGCCATTATTATAAAGTTGCAGAGCCGCTTTTTCAACCACTTGCATGAACAGGACAGCCTGCTCTGCCACTCTGGTACTCTTTCGGTTACACATATCCGGAAGCAAAAAAAGATCCTCCGCCCTGACGGAATGCCAAGACGGAGGATCTTTCTATCTCAATGCTGTGTAAATGATTCAGCTTCCGTATCAGACAACTCTGCAGGCTGCAACCGGGGTCATCCAGTTCAGGCTGCCGTAGCAGATACCGGACTTGCTGTTTGCCGCGTGGACGATGGAGCCGCCGCCGACATAGATCGCGACATGATCAATCTCTCCACCTGTGCTGCTGAAGAAAACAAGGTCGCCAGGCGCCAGGCTGTCGATTGAAACCTGTGTGCCGCAGGACAGCTGGGATGCTGCATAATGCGGAAGAGAAACGCCAAAGTTTGCGAAAACAGCCATCGTGAATCCGGAGCAGTCAGCGCCGCTCGTCAGGCTTGTGCCGCCCCATACGTACGGATTGCCGACAAACTGGGATGCATATGCCACAACGGCAGATCCCGTTGCAGAAGCTGCCGGAGCTGATGCCTCGGTCTGAGGTGCCTCTGTCTCCTGCGGCTGAGGCGCTTCCGTCTGCGGAGCATCGGTCTGCGCTGCTGTCTCCTGCGTCTGAGGAGCCTCAGTCTGCGCCGCGGTTTCCTGCGTCTGAGCCGCTGTCTCCTGTGTCTGAGAAGCGTCTGTCTGCGCTGCCGTCTCCTGCGTCTGAGAAGCCTCCGTCTGCGCTGCTGTCTCCTGCACCTGAGAAGCGTCTGTCTGTGCTGCTGTCTCCTGTGTCTGAGAAGCATCTGCCGGCGCTGCCGTCTCGCCGCTTTGGTCTGCAGAAGCATCCGTCGAGTCTGATGCAGCATCTGCCGCCTGCTCAGCCTGCTTCTCAGCTTCTGTATCACTCATCATCTGATCGATGGTCTTTGCCGTCGGATAATCGGTCTTCTCCTCGACATAATCCTTGGAAACATAACCGTAGGTGTCGGAATCCAGGGCAACCTTGAACCAGTTTCCCTCGTCAGCAACGATCTCAGCTTCTGCCCCCTCATCCAGGGAAGCAACGACATCCGATCCCTCATCCGCCTGAGAGCGGACGTTCAGGGAAACGGCGTTGTTGACCGCATAATTGTAAGCGACCGTCGGAGCGATCGCCGCTGCCTCATCGCCGGTCTTGATCAGCCATGCTGCCACATATCCTTCCACATCGCCGGACTTGATCTTGTACCAGCCGTCATCCTCGACGCTCTCGATGATCGCGGAATCATGATTCTTCAGGATTCCGATCACTTCGCCGCTGTCGGTGCTCGGTTCTGTGCGGACATTCACATAGTACGCTTCGTCACACTCTGCAAATGCCAGCGATCCGGTCACATCAGATGCTGCCTCAGTCTCCGGTGCGGTATCCTCGGCATAGACAGCTGCGCTGTTCGCAAAAAGAAGCCCTGCTGTCAGGCAGAATGCTGTAGCTCTTGCCAATCCTCTTTTCATGTTTCTCTTACCTCCTGGCACTGTGATGGTTCATCCATCCCCCGGTCGGTGTCACGTACTCAACTATATGGTGGATAAAGGATTCCGGAAGCCTTGCGGCTTCAATGCCTTACCAGCTGCCCCAGATCGGAAGCCCTTTATCAAACTGTTACTACTATAAAAGCAACTTGTGTCAATCCTGTGAAGATGTAACAACTTGTTAAAGGTTTTAACACAAATATTTCAAGAATGCAAGCACATTTTGTAACAAAAAAAGACCGGGGGGACTGTTCCTTTGTCCATCCCGGTCTTTCCTGTGAAATAGATTGATATTCCTGACTGTTTCAGAAACCGTTCCCGCATGCCTGTATGCAGCGGCATGCCGGTCAGCTGCGTTCCCTGATCAGTTTCTTGATCTCCTCCACGGTCGGCATGACCTTCAGTGCGCCCTTCCGCGTCGTGACGATGGAGGCTGCCGCATTGCCTGTCACAAGCAGCTCCCGCAGCTTTTCCTCGTCAAAGCCGTCCAGGCCGTATTTCAGCACAAAGTGAAGGATGGTTGCGCAGAAGGTATCGCCGGCACCGGTCGTCTCGATCGTCTTCTCCTGTAAAAACGGCGCCGCTTCGACACGCAGTCCCTTGTAGTAGGCGCGGCTGCCGTCTCTGCCCATCGTGATCAGCACCAGCGGAATCTGGTACTTGTCGATCAGCATCTGCGCACCCTTGTCGTAGTCAGTCGTCCCGCACATGAACTCAACCTCGTTGTCCGAGATCTTCAGAACGTCGCACTTCGAAAGACCATACTCGATCTCTCTCTTCGCGTCGTCGAGCGACCTCCAGAGCGGCGGTCTGAGATTCGGATCGAAGGTGATGACATCGCCGGCTTTCTTCGCCACATCGATGGCATAGCGGGTTGCCTCGCGCACGCCCTCATCTGTCGAGGACAGAGTTCCGAAGTGGAAGATCTTTGATTCCTCAATCAGCTTTTCGTCTACATCCGCCTTTGTCAGCATCATGTCCGCACCGGGATTTCTATAGAAGGAAAAGTCCCGGTCTCCGTTCTCAAATGTATGAACAAACGCGAGTGTCGTATGGACGACCGGATCGGTCTTCAGTCCCCTTGTGTCGATCCCGACGCTTTTCACTGCCTCCGTCAGCATCCGTCCGAACATATCATCGCCGACCTTGCCGATGAAGGCGGTCTTCCTGCCATAGTTCTGGAGCATCGACAGAACATTGCAGGGCGCTCCGCCCGGATTCGCCTCCAGAAGCGGATTTCCCTGACTGCTCAGTCCATTCTCCGTAAAATCGATGAGCAGCTCTCCGAGAGCTGTCACGTCTACTGTCTTTGCCATCTCCCATCCTCCTTGAAAGTACATCCATATCCGGCATGCTGCCTTACGCTGCCTCTGGAGCCGGGTGCCCTCTCCGGTACGCTGCCGGATGCTGTCCTTCCCGGCGTGCTGCCAGAAGCCATATGCGATCAGTATACCATGGAATTACAGGGTCAGGTCATATTTTGTAATGTTCATGGAGACGGCGCCCTCGCTGCTGAACGAGATGCCGTCTGCGTCCTGCTCCGTGTACAGATTCACCGTCATCACCTGCTCCCCGTCGTTGAAGAACGCCTCTGCCGAGAATCTGTCGAGAATCAGGCGGATCTTCAGGTGATTTCCCGGCCGGCGCAGCTGCATCCTCCTCTGGTGAATGATTGCGCGTCTGGAGCCGGAGAACTTGCGGTCGATCTTCACGATCCCCTCCTCCGGATGGAAGCTGAGGGTTGTGTAATATCTGCCCTTTGACGCGAAACGCACCTGGAACTTCCGGAAACCGGCCGTCTCATCTGCAGGCGCAATGTCCATGATCAGCTCTGTCTGCCGTCCGGATATGCCTTCAAGCTCCGTATCACCATCAACATAGACATGTTCATAGGCGACCTTGCCGGTCCTCAGCGTCTCGATTTCCCTGACCGGATTTTCATACAGATGCCCGTCCCGGATGCTGAGCTCCCTTGGCAGCGTCATCTGCCCGAACCACGTCGTCGGCTCCAGCCGGTAGCCGGGTGTCGTATCCCAGTTCTGCATCCAGGCGATCATGATCCGACGTCCGTCCGGCGCAAGGATCGTCTGCGTCGCATAGAAATCGATGCCATAGTCAATCGTCTGGTTCTTCTGCGGGGTAAAGGTTCCTGTCTGACTGTCGTAATCCCCGATCAGACAGAGCGTCCCGTTGCCGTTATGGTACTCAAACCCCTCCGGGAGCATGTCCATCGGAGAAGTCAGGAGCACCCATTTGCCGTCGAGCTGGAAGAACTCAGGGCATTCCCAGACACTGCCGAAGCGCCCATTGTTCCGGATCAGGACCTTTCCGCGGCTCCATTTCTGCCCGTCCAGACTCGAGAACATGACAATCCGCGCATCCCGCTCATGGTTGGCACAGCAGGTGACCATCCGGTATGTCCCGTCCTTCTCCTGCCAGATCTTCGGATCGCGGAACTCATACTTATTCGCTCCCTCCGGCAGGTTTTCAACCGTCAGGATCGGATTGGCGTCGATCTTCTCATAGTTCAGCCCGTCCCCGATCGCAACGCACTGCCGCTGCAGGCCGCGGCAGACCCCCTGCTCGTCCAGCTCGCGGACAACACCGGTATAGATCAGCATCTGCCGTCCGTCCGGCATCGTCATGGCAGATCCGGAGAAGCAGCCGTCCTTGTCGTATGCCTCATCCGGCGCCAGCGCCGCAGGAAGATACTGCCAGTGAAGCAGATCATCCGACACTGCATGGCCCCAGTGCATCGGTCCCCAGACCGTATCGTACGGATTGTACTGATAGAACAGATGATACTGTCCCTTGTACCAGGAAAATCCGTTCGGATCGTTCATCCAGCCCACCCGCGAGGACAGGTGGAAATGAGGCCGCGCATCCGCAGGGATGCGGCTTCCCATCTCTTCTTCATACTTTCTTGCGTCTTCCAGTATTTTGCTCACGTCTCTCTCCTGTCCGGCCTTCCTGCCTCATACTGTCATCTGCCTTACTCTTCTCCTGCCTTCGGCTGCTCCAGATACCATCTGTATCCGTACGGCTCCAGCTGGTCTCCAAGCTCCTTCATCGTCTTCCCGGAGAACAGATCGACATACCGCTCCGCCTCGTCATCCGGCATGGTCCAGAAGTGCTGGGTCTGTTCGCTGAAATTGAAGTATGCCCTCAGATGCTGGTCCATTCCGAGATACCGCAGAATTCCGAGCACAGAGCGGCTCCCGGTCTCCATCGTCTCGACACCGGCCTGGCCTGAGAAGATGGCATGCGCTGCACGCAGTTTCTCCATCGTCCTGAGTGCATTGAAGATCCGCATCGAGATTGGGTCCTTCTTCTCAACCTTCTCCCATGGGAACTTTCCTCTGTGGAGATATCTGGAGTCCGCCCATTTCTCTGGATCCTTCTTATATGTATAGTCATTGAGCTGTCCGATCTCATCTCCGGAATAGATGACCGGGATGCCGCTCTGTGTGAACAGCCACGCGTGCAGCATCAGGATGCAGGCAATCGCCTTCTCCTCCTTTGCCTTGTCCTTCTCATAGAGCGCCGCCTCCAGCCCGCACAGGGATGCGGTCGTCCCGCAGAGTCTCGCGTCTCCAAGCTTCGGATCGTCGTTGTACAGCTCGCCCCTGCTGTCGCTGCCATACCAGCGCCCCGTCAGGTAATCATTCAGATACTTCTTGTGCGCGACCTGGTCGATCCCGAACTGTTTGAGCCAGTCATAGTCCAGCCCCCATCCGATGTCATCATGGCATCTGAGATAGTTCTGGAACACATAGTCCTTCGGAAGTCCGGCCACCTGATCTGCCTGGCGCTTCAACAGCCCGACATCGCGCGTGGCGATTGTATTCCAGGTGCTGGCCATCGTCGTAACATTGTAGAGGATGTGACACTCCGGCTTTTCGACCGTCCCGAAATACGGCACGACCTTGGACGGCTCCATGACAACCTCGCCCAGAAGCAGGACGCCCGGACAGACGACCTCTGTGATGATTCGCATCATCCGGACGATTGTGTGAACCTGCGGCAGGTTCCGGCAGTTGGTACCGAGCTGCTTCCATATATAAGGAACGGCGTCCAGTCTCATGACGTCGATACCGCGGTTTGCCAGATACAGCATGTTGGCGGTCATGTCGTTGAAGACCATGCAGTTGCCATAGTTCAGATCCCACTGGTATGGGTAGAATGTCGTCATGACGACCTGCTTGCAGTCGTCCAGCCAGGTAAAGTTTCCCGGAGCTGTCGTCGGAAAGACTTCCGGCATCGTCCGCTCGAACTGGTTCGGGATGTCCCAGTTGTCATAGAAGAAATACCGGCTTCTTGCTGCCATGTCACCCTGACGCGCCAGCTTCGCCCAGATGTGCTCCTCGCTGGTGTGGTTCATGACAAAATCGAGGGCGACCGAGATCCCGGCGTTGTGGCAGTCCTCCGTCAGTTCCTCGAGATCCTTCATCGTCCCGAGCTCCGGCTTCACCTTCCGGAAGTCTGCGACCGCGTACCCGCCGTCATCCTTTCCTTTTGGGCTGTCCAGCAGAGGCATCAGATGCAGGTAGTTCACACCGCAGTCCTTGATATAATCCAGCCTGCTGCGGACACCCTGAAGGTTGCCGCCAAACAGGTTCGAGTACATCATCATGCCCAGCAGTCCGTTGCCCTTGTACCAGTCCGGGTTCTTTTCTCTCTGGCGGTCGAGCTTCTTCAGGCTGCTCTTTCTTTCGGAATAATAGTCCCACATCGCCGACGTCAGCCAGTCCAGCGCCTGATAATCCTCCCCGTAGAGCGAAAAATACAGCCATTTCAGCTCGTCATAGCGATGATCGAACCGTTCCTTGAATTCCTTGTTCCATCCTGATTCATCAAACATACACTGTTCTCCTGTACATGAAAACAGGCGCAGCGAACGCACCACCTTGTACGTTCTGCCGCGCCCGTGTTGTCAGCTGTTATCCCTTGACTGCTCCGGAGGTGACACCTGCGACGATGTACTTCTGAAGGAAGACGTACAGGATCAGGATCGGCAGCATTGCCATCAGCAGAGCCGCCAGGATCAGTCCGATATCGGTCGAGAAGGTTCCGTAGAAGACCTGTGTCGCGATCGGGATCGTGTACAGGCTCTTGTCTGTCAGGACAAGGCTCGGAAGCAGGTAGTCATTCCAGAATGCCATCGCATCGATGATCGCGACCGTTGCGGTCGTCGGCGTCAACAGCGGATAAACCACCTTCCAGAAGGTCTGCCACCTGGTACAGCCGTCGATCAGCGCCGCCTCCTCCAGCTCCAGCGGGATGTTCGTGTGAATCGCCCCGTGATAGAGGAATGTCGCCATCGAAAGTGAGAATCCGGTATGCATCAGAATCAGTGTCAGCCTGTGATTCAGGACATTCAGAAGGCCGCCGTAGAAGGATACGAGCGGAACCATCAGAACCTGGAACGGGATGACCATGGACGCAATCATCATCGTGAACAGCAGCGTGCAGGCTTTCCACTTGTTCCGGACGAGCACGAACGCACACATCGCGGAAAGCAGAAGCGTCAGCACCGTCGAGCTGAGGGTGATGATCAGAGAGTTCCCGAACACTCTCCAGAAGTGCATCTTCTTCATAGCCTTCGGGAAGTTCTTCGTCGTGAAGCCATGCTTGCCGATCAGTGCCAGCGGATGAGAATTGATATCCGCCTTGGTCTTGAAGACGTTGATCACGACCATGATGAACGGGAACACAATCATAACAAAGAGGATCAGCAGGACGATCCACATGATGATCTTCGTGATCTTCCTGTTGCGGGCTGCTCTCTCGTTCTCAGACATTACGCACCCACCTCCCCTTTTCTTCCGATCTGAACCTGAAGGACGCCGACGACAGCGCAGACGATGAACAGGATCAGAGCCTCAGCCTGGCCGACACCGTAGTTCTTGTAGGTGAATGCCTGGTTGTAAACGTGCATCGCAGCGAGTACCGAAGAGTTGAACGGCTCGCCCTTTGTCAGGGACAGGTTCACATCGTAGACCATGAAGCATCTGGTGATGGTCAGGAACAGGCACTCGACAAATGAAGCCCGCATCAGCGGAACGATGACCTTCCAGGTTGCCTGGCTCTTGGTGCAGCCGTCGATCTCGGAAGCCTCAATCAGAGACTTCGGGACGCTCATGAAGCCTGCCACATAGATCAGCATCATATACCCTGCGTACTGCCAGACCGACACGATGATCAGGCAGGTGATTGCTCCGGCGGGCGTTGCCAGCCATGAGGTCTCCATGAAGCCGATATGGAGGGACTTTCCGATCGTGACGAACGCGCGGTTGAAAACGAACTTCCAGACGTAACCTAAGACGATACCGCCGATCAGGTTCGGAATGAAGAAGCCTGCACGGAAGAAGTTCTGTCCCTTGATGCCGCTTGTCACAAGATAAGCGAGGAAGAATGCAAGCACATTGACAAGGACGACTGAGATCGCGGAGTAAAGGACTGTCTTTCCCATCGCTGTCCAGAACGCTGTGTCAGAGAATGCCGCCGCATAGTTGGATAACCCGACGAACGGCTTTGCTCTTGAGACACCGTCCCAGCTTGTGAATGTCAGATACAGACCGTAGATGAACGGAATGATGATGACACCGATGAAAAGCACGGTCGGAATGCCCGCGAACATGAGGAACTGCCGTACCTTGTACGACATCGTATTTCTTTTCATGTTCTCTCTCCCATCAGATATGAAAGCCGGGAGGTATCGGGATCAGATCTGCCGATACCTCCTGCTTACCGGATCCGGTCTCCCGGGAAACTTTCCCGGAAAGCCGGATCATTCCTGAAACATTCTTAAAGAGGAATCAACTTCGGATGATTACTCAGCCTCCGTAGCCGCTTCGGTTCCGGCTGCTGCACCGCCTGCGACTGCCGGATCAGCGAGGGTTGCACCCTGCCAGTATGCCTCGACTTCCTTTGCCAGCTCTGCGCGGTCGATCTCGCCTGCGAGGTACTTCTGCATGGAAGCGCCGCATACAGAGAAGTGATCGTCCGGATCATAGTTGTAGTTTGCAATCAGCTTGTCATCATCAGCATAGGACTTGACGGACTTTCCAAGCGGGTCGCTGACATCCAGTGTGTTGGTCTTAAATGCCGGTACCAGTGCGCAGGTGTTGACCAGGAAATCCTTGCCATCGTCCGTGTTAACCAGCCAGTTGAGCCAGTCCTCTGCCTGCTTCTGAAGATCTTCAGATACAGAGTTGTCGATGAAGAAGTACTTGGAACCGCCGCCGACAAGCTTCTCGTTGGAGCCGTCGTCCGTGTTCTGCGGAACCGGCATCATGCCCATGTTCTCACTGTAGTCATATGCGTTGATGACGGACCAGTCCCAGTTGCCGCCGAACATGAATGCGATCTCGCCTTCCGCCAGCTTCTGCTCGGTTGTCTCACGCTCTGCAGCGATCGGTGCGTCCTTTGCGTAGTTGTACTTCATCAGGACATCGAAGGTGTCCATCAGAGAGTTGAACTTCTCATCCTTCGCCAGATCAACCGTTCCATCGTGAAGACCCTTGATGAATCCGGACGGATCCTCGCGCTCCTCATAAACCTCCTGCAGATAGTGCGCTGCAAGCGACCAGTCTTCCTTCATGATGCCGGTCGGAGCTTCCATGCCGCCGTCCACCAGTTTCTGGCAGAGTGCATCGAAATCATCCAGGGTCTTGACAGATGCCGGATCAAAGTCCTCACCGGTGATCTTCTTGATTGCATCCGCGTTGTAGATGACACCGCGCGCCTCGATGGAGACCGGGAAGCCCATCACCTTGCCGTCGATGCTGATGATCTGGCTTGAATCCTTCACCCACGGCTGGTCGGAAAGATCAAGTGCGTGATCCGGCCCGAGGCTGTAGATATCCTTCGCATCGACCATGGACAGTACATACGGATCCTTGGAAGCATACTTTGTAGAAAGATGCGCTGCCACTGTATCCTGAGAATAGTAGACTTCCATATCGACATCGTTCTCATCCGAATAGTCGGAAGCCATATCCTCCATCTGTTCCTCGATCTCACTCTTGGAGTTGAACACTGAAAGCTCATCTGCCAGAACCGGCGTCGCTCCCAGAGTCGCTGCAAGAATCGTTGCCATAACAGCTGCTGTTCTTCTTCTCATGTTTTCCCTCCATGATGATTTTGAAAAGCAGGAACTGAAAGTTCCTTGTCCCTTAAGCTGGTTTCACTGTATCACCGACTGTATGATATGTCAACCGTTTAACATGTTTGAAATTGTATTTCGTGACATATTGACAGTTTTTACACGTTTTTATTGTGTATAATGACCATAGCTCTATGAAAAATCCCTTGTTTTTGCTTGTTCATAACTTGTTCAATTGTGTTATTCGTTTATCATATTTGACGTAATTTCAGATTGTTTACAGTCTGTATACTTTCTGTTGGGCACAGTCATCCGGTGGGAACGTTTCCATTGCGCAAAATTTTAAAAGCGCCTGCCATCGGGAATTTCCCATGGCAGACGCCCTCATATACTCGTACTCTCATATTTTAACCAGCCCGCCGGTACAGGACGGGAAGGCGTTCTATTATGCACCTGATAACGTGGGTCAGGTTGTCCCTCTGCTCACCAGAGAGACATGAAAGATCGTCCTGGCCGGGACGAAATCCCCATTGTTTTTCTTGTCGATCAGGTCGATGCACATCTCCGCCATCTCCTTCACCGGCTGGTGGATCGTCGTGATCTTCGGCATCGTCAGCTCCGACAGGAGCGTGTCATCATATCCGATGATCTTCAGCCTGTCCGGGGTGCTGATGCCCAGCTCCGCCGCCGCCTGGATGGCCTCCGCTGCAATTACATCGCTGCCGCAGAACAGACCGTCAATCCCCTCATTCTGCTTCAGGAACTTGAGGATGTCCGGATAGTAGCCGGAGTCGATCGTCCGCTCCGGCGGAAAGTCCAGCGCGACCGTCTCGATTTCCTGCTGCCTGCAGGCTTCCAGAAACCCCTCTTTCCGGGTATCCGCCGGCATCCCGACCCGGGAGGTTCCGCTCAGGCACCCAATCCTCCGGCATCCCTTTGCAATCAGCTCCAGCGCCGCCATCCGGCCGCCCTCGTGGTTGTCGCAGAGAACGCAGGCATCACTCGAATCCAGGTACCGCTCATAACTGACGAGCGGAAAGCCAAGGTTATTGAAGGTCTGTGTCCGCACCGTATCGGAGCAGATGATCAGTCCCGCAACCCGGTTGCTCCTGCAGGCTTCAACAAACTTCTTCTCCTGGTCATCGATGCCGTAAGCACAGAACAGCAGAATCTTGTATTCCCGCTCGTACGCCGCACGCTCAAGACAGCTGATCAGCTTGGCAAAATACGGATGTTCGATGCTCGGCATGATGAGGCCAATCGTACTGGTCTTCTGCTTGGACAGGGAGCGCGCCACCTCGTTTGGCTGGTAATTCAGCCGCTCCATCGCCGCGTAGACACTTTGCCTTGTCTCCTCACTGATATAGCCTCTGTTGTTCAGAACTCGCGAGACCGTCCCGACCGAAAGGCCGGCAGCCTTCGCAACATCCTTCAGAGTCGCCATATAAAACCTCCCTGACTGTTCCTTTTTCCATCTATACGGATCGTTCCGCCTTTGATCTGGTCAGAAGCCGCATGGTTGTCCCTTCCAGAAGGCCGTTCTGTACTTAGTTAAACATGTTATACGCATAACATATAGTATCGCTGCAGAATCCTTCTGTCAACGGTGTAATCGGAAAAAGTATCCGGAGAATATGGCATCCTCATGTCATCTTTGATCCCGCATCGTGTTCCTGAATTCTGAAAGATCCGGGGCCAAGCGCCGAGACGATCTGTTTTTTATATGAGAGAAATGCCGGCGTCAGGCTGAAATCGCTCGCTCTCGGACGCTTCTGAGCAATCTCGATCTCGTCCGTGATCTGCCCCGGCGAGCCGGACAGGATGTAGATCCGGTCTGACAGGACAATGGCCTCGTCGATATCATGGGTGATGAAAAGAGTGGAGAGGCTGATCTTCTGCATGATATCCAGATACCAGTCATGGATGGCGCTTTTCGTGATCGTGTCGAGGGCGCTGAACGGCTCGTCCAGAAGCGCAACGCCCTCCGAGGACAGATAGGTCCGAAGCAGCGCTGCCCGCTGCCGCATGCCCCCGGAAAGCTGGGCGGGATATTCGAACTCAGTCCCGGCGAGTCCGAATTGTTCAAAGTAAGCTGCCGCCGTCTCACGCGCTTTCTGCTTCTTCATTCCGCGTATCGTCAGAGGGAGCGCGACATTATCGATGATCCGCTTGTACGGAAGGAGCAGATCCTTCTGAAGCATATAGCTGATCTTTCCAGGCTGCCCGGTGATCTCTCTTCCGTTAAGCATCACTCTTCCGCTGTCCGGCCGGCTCAGTCCTGACAGGATGTGAAACAGCGTGGTCTTGCCGACACCGCTTACCCCGAGCAGGCAGACAATCTCCTGTTCATTCAGACGGACATTGATATCCCGGATGATCGTCCGCTCTCCATATGATTTTGTGATGTGAGCCGCGCTCAGTACCTCTGTCATGTTCTGTCCCCTGCTTACTGCGGCAGATAATCGTTCGTGAAGCCGGTGCCGGTCAGATCCTTCTCAATCAGCTTGTTGTCGTAGAGCCACTTGTAGAAGGCATTCCATCTGTCTGCATCGATGACGCCCCAGGAAGAAGCATCCGCAATGTACTGATCCGCCATGTAGGCCTGGCTCTTTTTGACAAGCTCCTCGGAGCCCTTCAGCGAGCCGGTATTGTCGGAATCAATCAGGATCTGCGCCGCCTCATCCGGATGCTCCACGGCATACTCATACCCCTTCGCCGTCGCCTTCAGGAAGGTCTTCGCGGCGTCCGCATGTTCCTTCAAAAAGTCGTTGTTGGCAATGATAACCGGCGTATAGTAGTCGAAAGACGGCTCGATGTCCTTGAAGTAGAAGAAATCGCAAGGCACACCCTCCACCTCAGAATTCAGATATCCCCAGCCGTAGAAGACCCAGATCGCATCTGTCTGCTTCGCCGCAAGCGCCGCCGGCTCGTCCGTGATGTCGTTGGGAATCATCTTCACCTTGTCAAAATCTCCACCGTCCTTCTCGACGACATACTTCATCATCGCCTGTTCGGTCGGCAGATCCCAGGTGGAGTAAGTGTGCCCCTCCAGTCCCTTCGGCCTGTCAAGCCCCTCGCCCTTCCGGCTCATGATTCCGGAAGTGTTGTGCTGCAGAATCGCTGCAACCGCCGTCACCGGAAATGGATTTTCCTGTGTCCACGCGCCTGTGATGGTGTCCTGCGCGTCGACCGCAAACTGCGCCTGACCAGAAGCGCACATCTGGACAGCTCCATTTTCAGGCGGCTGAACAACCTCGACATCCAGCCCCGCTTCCTTGTAATATCCCTTCTCCTGTGCGACGAAGATGCCCGTATGATTGGTGTTCGGCGTCCAGTCCAGGCAGAAGGTAATCTTTCCGGCATCCCCGAAGTTCTGCTCCTTCTCTGTCGCCACCTCTGTTCCGCCTGCCAGTGCCGCCGATGACAGCAGCATCGCCGCTGCCGCTGCTGCACTCAGTACACTGGTGATTTTTCCGTATCTCATATCTCTCTCCTCTTTCTGTTCAGATTGATGATGCCATATCCCCTTGGCATCCTTGTTTGGCACAGCCCGCAACACCGCCCTTGTGCGCCTAGACAGCGTGCATGTTCTCCGGCATCCCGGTTTTGTCACAGTCCGCGGCGCCCCCTTATGCGCATGACAGGCATGCCCTCCGGCATTCCGGGTTGTCAGCACAGTCCTTCCGTTTTTCTGTCAGCTGCGTTCCTCCTGCACCCGTTCCCACGGCATGACGGCCCGGCGCAGCAGGTTGACCGCTGCAATCAGAAGCAGCGAGATGATCACGATCAGAATAATGACCGCAAACATCTTGTCGAACGAATAGGCTTTCCGAACCCTTGTCATGTAAACGCCGAGTCCCCTGAAGCCGCCCAGCCACTCCGCAACGACTGCCCCGACGACGGAGTAGGAGGCGGATATCTTCAGTCCCGAGAAGAACTGTCCGAGCGCGGACGGCACCTTGATCTGCAGAAAAATCTGCCGCCTTCCCGCTCCCATCGAGCGCATCAGGTCGACCGCATCCTGATCGACCCCCGAGAATCCGTCCAGCAGTCCGACCGCTATCGGGAAAAATGTCGTGATCACAACCAGCGTGATCTTCGGCGCCATGCCAAAGCCCATCCAGAGAACAAGGATCGGTGCGATGGCCACGGTTGGAATCGTCTGCGTGACGACCATAACGGGGTAAAGTGCCCGCCTGCAGGTAATGAACCGGTCCATCAGTACTGCAATCAGAAACGCCAGAACAATTCCGATCAGAAGGCCCAGGATCGCCTCCGCAAGGGACACACCGCTGTGGTACATCAGCATCGGGAAGTCAGAGACAAATGCCTTCACAACCGCGACCGGCGAAGGCAGCATGTAGTTCGGCACAATCCCGCCCTCTGTCAGCACCAGCCAGACAGCCGCAATCGCCAGGAGATTCAGCACCGCCGGCGCATGTTTCTGAAACCCTGCTCTGGCATCTCTCCCCTTCCTGCTGTTTTCATGCTCTGGCATTTGAATTCGCCCCATCTTTTTACTCTGCGTCCTTGTGATACTTTCCGATCTTCTGATCAATCGTCAGAACCTCTCCTTCCGGGCGATAATTGATCTTGACATACGCGCTGACCGACTTGCAGCCTGCCTTGATGGCGATCTTCTGGCAGTTCTTGACGACCTCCATCAGCTGATCGTAATCCTCTCCCTCGATGGCTGTCTCACACGGCCCGACATAATAATTGAGCCCGGTAGATGCGATGTAGGCAATCACCTCATCTACAATCCGGCAAACCTCCTGATCCGAATCCACCGCCGGCAGCACCTGAATGGCAACACTTGACTTCATATCTCAAATACCTCCTATAAAAAATGGTTGGTGATCACCTGTCTGACATGCATGCGCGTGAATCTTGCACGCCTTCCGCTTCTCTCCAGCCGAAAAAAAGCGCCCGGCTGGTCTGCCGGGCGCACAAAACTGCACACTTTTGTCTTCCTGCGCTGGCATTATCCAACAGGTTCTAGGGTCAAAGACAACTGTCTTACTCTCAGCCTTGCGGCTCCCCTGACAATGAACAAATTGATTATAAGATAACCCTCCGAAAAGTCAACCTCAGATGTTATGCACGCCGCGGTTCTCGTCGCCTTCCTCGTTCACACCGAACTGGTAGTCATTGCCGGGCAGGATGGCGTTCAGAAGGATGCCTGCAATCGCCGCGATCGCAAGCGCTGTCAGCGTCACCGTCGCGCCGCCAACATGGAACGTGATCCCGCTCTGGAAGCCCAGCCCGCTGACGAAGATCACCGCGCAGATGATCAGGTTGCGGGACTTTGTCAGATCGACCTTGTTCTCCACAATGTTCCGGACACCGATGGCGGAGATCATGCCATAGAGCATGAAGGAAACGCCGCCGATGATCGAAGCCGGCATCGTTCCGATCAGATCAGACAGCTTCGGAATGAAGCTGATGATGACCGCGTAGACTGCCGCAAGGCGGATCACGCGCGGGTCATAGACCTTCGAAAGCTCCAGGACACCTGTATTCTCACCGTATGTCGTATTCGCAGGACCGCCGAACAGACCGGCTACAGAGGTTGCAAGTCCGTCGCCAAGCAGGGTTCTGTGAAGCCCCGGATCCGCAAGATAATTATTGCCGGTTGTTGCGGAGATCGCGGAGATATCCCCGACATGCTCCATCATGGTCGCAATGGAGATCGGCGCCATCACCAGAATCGCCGTGATGTCAAATTTCGGCAGCTGGAAATGCGGCAGTCCGATCCATGCGGCCTTGCTCACCTCTGTGAAATTCAGGATTGCGGAGCCGTCCGGATTTGTCACCCCGCAGGCATGGAGAATCAGCGCCACGCCATAGGAGATCAGGACGCCCATCAGGATCGGAATGATTCTGAACATGCCCTTTCCCCAGATGTTGAAGATGACGATGACCGCAAGCGCGATCAGGGCAAGTCCCCAGTTTGTCTTCGCATTATTGATCGCGGAACCTGCCAGAGAAAGGCCGATGCAGATGATGACCGGACCCGTCACGACGGGCGGAAGGAAATGCATGACTCTCTTCACCCCGACTGCCTTGATGATCAGGGCCACGACCAGATAGATCAGGCCGGCGACCACGATTCCGCCGCAGGCATAGGCTGCCTTGTCATTGGCGCTCATGCCCTTATAAATTCCGTCGTTCAGGTTGGCGATGGTTGAGAAGCCGCCCAGGAACGCAAAAGATGACCCGAGAAATGCCGGGACCTTCATCTTCGCGCAGACGTGGAAGATCAGGGTTCCGATGCCGGCGCAGAACAGCGTCACAGCAACGGTCAGGCCTGTTGTCGGTGCCTCCCCGACCGCATCCTTGAAATAGCTGGCAATCAGAATCGGAACCAGAATTGTCGCTCCAAACATCGCAAACATATGCTGAAGACCCAGAATCAGCATCTTGGGAACACCAAGGGTTCTGGCATCCCTGATCGGACCGGCTGGCTGCTGTTTTTTCTCCATACTCATATCCTCCTTCTTCTCCTCTTCCCCAACAGCATACAGACAGCATGAGTGGCAGGCATCACAGCCTGCCACAAACTGCTTTTGTCATTCTATTTTACGCCAGACCATCTGTCAACCCGAAACTTCTTTCGGAATCCTGATTCTTTTTCCGCAATATTGCCGGAAATGCGGCAGTCCTCTGATCTGCCTGTGCCTGACCGGCCGCTGCAGACAGCCTCTGATCAGCGCTTATGCTTACTGCCCTGCCGCAGCCGTCGTCTGGGCGGTTGTCTCCTGCCCTGCCGCAGCCGCATCCCCTTCGGTCTGAGCCGACTCGCTCTCGGTCTCCACGATCTGCTCGACATGGTTGGCTGTCTCGAGGAAATCGAGTGTCTTGTCCATCAGAAGACTGACGCGAACGGTCGCCTCATCAAAATCAGCCAGGAGCGCGTCCGTAGACGCATATCCATACCTGGAGGCGTAGTCCGAAAGTCCCTTCTGATAGTCCTCATCGGAAACGGTGATCTTTTCCTTTTCTGCAATCGCAGAGAGCAGAAGCTCCTGTTTGAGCGTCGTCTCCGCAGCCTTCTGTACTGCGTCCGAGAATGCCTTCTCATCCATCCCGAGATAGGTGCTGAGGAAGGTTCCGAAGTCCATCCCGTACATATCCGCATACTGCCTGTAGGTGGAGGAAAGGCTCCCCGTCACATACTCCAGAAGATCCTTCGGATACTGATCCACCGGATACAGGCTGTAAAGCCGGGTCATGATATCCGTATCCAGCTTTTTCTTGTAATCGGCCTGCGCCTCAGCCGAGCTGTCCGCCGGCGGATAGATGCGGATCGTCATGGTCTTGTACTGGTCGTCCCCGATCTTCACATAATCCGAAGCCTTGTAGGACGGCCTTGTCCCCTCCGCACTGCTCCCGGCAGCCGGAAGATCTTTTGTCTCAGGCAGCGCCGCCTTGCCGGAAGTGTCTGCCCCTTCTGACTGCTTTTCGCTTTCAGACTGTTTCTCGCTCTCTGCGCTGCTCTCATCTGCGGAGGCCGCTGTCTGCGCCTGTCCGTCCGCCGCCTGAGCTGCCGGTACCTGTGCATCTTCCGCATAGACTGCCGGTGCCGCTGTCAACATGGCGGCTGAAAGAAGCGCCGCCATCATTCTGTACACTTTCATGTCCTTCAGCTCTCCGTATCAGCCTCTGCAGGTGACGTTTCCGCCTCCGTCTGTGCACCTTCTGTCTCGACCTCAAGCTCCTCGGTCTCGATCTCCGTCTCGTCTGTCTCCGTAATCTTTGCCTTGGATGCCAGAAACTCCATCACCTTGTTTTCAAGCTCGCTCTCGCGGATATCCTTCTCACTGTAGTAGGAAAGGAAGTCGTCGACAGAGACGCCGTACTGCTGCGCATATCCCTCCACAGCACTCTGGAAATCATCGTCGCTCAGCGTGATATTCTCTTTCTGCGCAATTGCACCCAGGATGATCCGCTGCTGAAGCAGCTGCTCTGCATATGTCTTGAAATAGTCCTTCATCGAGTCAGCATCTGTTCCGTAGACCGTCTTCAGCATGTCATCCAGCGTCTCACTCTCGTCCTCCGCCTGCTGCTGAAGCTGGTTCATGGATATATTCACATAGTAATCGATGAATTCCTGCGGATATTTGTCAACCGGATACAGCTTCAGGAGCTGCTGGAAGATGGCACTGTACACCTCGCGGTTGTAGCTGGTCTCATTATCCTGCTCCAGCTTCTCCCGGACAGACTTCTTGAATTCATCGATGTCCTTGTACTCTCCGCCGGAGAGCTTGTCAGCCAGATCATCATTCACCTCGGGCTCGCCCTCGATGTAGTTGATCGTGACGGTAAAGACGACCTTCTGGCCCGCCAGGTCCTTCGATGCGTAATTCTCAGGGAACGTCAGATTCAGATCAACGGTGTCGCCGACCTTTTTTCCGATCAGCCCGCTCTCAAAGCCGTCAATAAATGTATGGGATCCGATCGTCAGATCTGCTCCGGAGGCCGTTCCGCCGTCGAATGCCTTTCCGTCCTTCTTCCCGACGTAGTCAATGTTGACCGTGTCGCCGTCCTTGACGGTTCCCTTCTTTACCTTCGTGGAGAGCCCGGCGTCGGACGCCTCCTGCTTGATCTCATCCTCGATATCCTTATCGGTCACTTCTTTCTTCTTCGTCACGGTCACCTCGACGCCCTTGTACTTGTCGTCATTGATCGTCAGGTAATCTGCGACATCAAATTCCGGCTCCTGCTCGGTCTCGGCCTCCGTCATGGATTCCGTTCCAGCTTCTGTCCCCGCCTCTGTCTCTGCCGCCATGGCAGCTGACGGCAGCCATGCAGCAGTCATGCTGACTGCGAGCAGGAAGGATAGGATTCTTTTCTTCATCAAAACACCTCCTGATGTGTATGTCCCTGTAATTGTTATCTATTGTTGTCATTTATTGATCGGTCTGTCTTCACTATAACATAATCTTGCACCGTCCACCAAATGATGATAAAATTTCACGAGTACGTCACAGGTTGTCCGGAATGGAATGCCATCTTCAGACCGTGACGAATCGAACCAGACTTGCGGTAACAGGAGGAAGCTATGCCAGTATTTGCAATTGTTCTGCTGATTATCCTCGCCGCTCTGGTCGCCCTGCTGATCTTCCTCTATTTCTGGGGGAAGAAGCTACAGAAGAGGCAGGATGAATCCAGAGAAAAGATGGAGGAGACGAAGCAAAGCGTCCAGATGCTCGTCATCGACAAGAAGATGCTCCCGATCAAGTCATCCGGCCTTCCACAGGCAGCGATCGACCAGACCCCGAAGTATCTCCGCCGGAGCAAACTGCCGATCGTCAAGGCACGCTGCCAGGGCAAGATCATGACCTTCATCGCCGACTCGAATATCTATCCGGTCATTCCGGTGAAGAAAGAGGTCAAGGCCACGATCAGCGGTCTCTACATCATGGATGTCAGAGCCATCCGCGGTCAGCTGGAGCAGCCGCCGAAGAAGAAAAAGTGGTATCAGAAGCTCAGCAGAAAGGCCGATGAAGCAAGAAAAGAGCTCGACAGCTCCAAGTCTTCAAAGGGTAAAGGAAAAAAGAAATAATCTTCCCTCACCAGACAGCAGGTATGACGCATACCTGCTGTTTTTTTGTGAAGGCGAGAGCCATTAGGCCTTGCTCACTGCGCCGGCGGAATGTTGTTCAATATCTCGATGACATCCTTGTCTGAGCTGCCCTGCTGGCCCCCGGAGCCTGCCTGATTCCCGCCGATCTGGATCACGCCGCCTGGAGCACTGCCGCCCTGGGTATTTCCCGCTGCGGAGGGACTGCCCCCGGCGGCTGTACTCCCTCCCTGCTGAACGGTTCCAGCCTGACTGCCCGTGCCCGACGGCGCGGCTCCCGCTCCCGCTGCGCTGCTGCCGCTTCCGCCTGCTGGCCCGGCGGCGCCGCCTGCACTTCCTGTGCCAGCTGCAGGATTCCCGCTTCCTCCGGACGAGGTTCCGGCCGTCCCCTGACTGCCTCCAAAGCCGGCCGCCGGAGCATTTTCACCCGTGCCTCCGCCTCCGGCTGCACCCTGTGCGTCCCCTGAGCCAGCCGCTGCATCTCCGCCCGCGCCTCCGCTCCCGGGCGCGCCGCCTGCAGCATCCGGCGTCTGTGTATGGACCGTCGCCTGGTCGGATTTGTAGATGGTGATCGCGTCCGGCGAGATTCCGTCTGTCTGCTGCTGCGATTGATCTACCGGGCTTCCATCCCCATGAATATTGCAGTAATTCTTCGGCTCCGTCCCCTTCGCAAAATACTCCGTATACGGGTTCGGACAGCCTGGGGCCGCCGCCATGTGCGAATCGGAACAGATTGACATGCTCACCACATCGGACGGCATCCCGAACGCGGAGATGGTCTGTGACTGACTGATCCGGTTCATGATGCTGTTCCATAGTGTCTTGCTGTAGGTATGGTAGGTATCCTTGTCCGGAAGCGGTGCGTTGTTGTCGTACCCCGCCCAGATGCCGCAGGTCACATAAGGCGTGAAACCGACAAACCAGCTGTCCCTGTAATCTGTCGTCGTTCCGGTCTTGCCGGCGGCTGCCATCTGCCCGAGGTCAATCTTTCCGTACGCCGTTCCTTCCGGATCCGAGATGACACCCCTCATCGCGGAGGTCAGAAGTGCCGCCGTGCTGTCCTTGACCACCGTCCTCGGCTCCGGGTCGGTATTGTCGAGCACAACATTGCCATATGTGTCAAGCACCTGTGTATAAAAATGTGGTTTCAGATACTGTCCGCCATTGGCAATGGCTGCATAGGCTCCGGTCATCTCCAGATTTGTAACGCCGTACGTCAGTCCGCCCAGTGCAAGCGTCTGCCCGACATCCGAGAACGTCCCGCTGTCCGTCGTCTTCGATTCAACCAGAGATGTGATCCCGAACTTTTCTGCATAGTCAAACCCGGCCTGCGGCGTAATCTCTGTCAGGCACTTGACGGCAGCGACGTTGATCGAACGCACAATCGCCTGACGGATCGTAACGTCTCCGGCATAAGTGCCCTCCGCATCCTTCACAGGCGTCCCGTCTTCATAGTTATAGGGCTCATCCTTGTAAACGGTCGCCAGCGTCTTTCCGGCTTCATCCAGCGCCGGCGCGTAGACCGCAAGAATCTTGAACGTTGACCCAGGCTGGCGCTGCGTATACGAAGCCCGGTTCAGCGTCAGACTGGCCTCCTTCGTCCCTCTCCCGCCGACCAGCGCCTTCACAAGCCCGGTTGCGGAATCAATGATCACGCAGGAAGCCTGCGGCTGCGGCGTGACCGTGACACGCTCTCCAAGTACTGTGTCGCCGTCCTTCACAACCGATGCCCGGAAGGCTGCTGCCCCGTCCTTCGCCTCCTGCGCCGTCCCGTACATCAGGTCAAATGACGGATCCGTCTTCCTCACAAAAGCGCGCAGATCTTCATTTCCATAGTCCGTGATCTGACCGTTCTTGTCCTCAACGCTGAGCGCATAGTCGATCCCGACCTCCGTCCCCGACGGGAAGTTGGCCGGATTCTCAAACTCCTCGTCGCAGATCTTCTGCATGTCATCATCCTGCGCCGAGTAAATGCGCAGGCCGCCCGAGTAGACCGCCTTGTACGCCTGCTGGTGCGTATAACCCTTCTGTTCCTCCAGATCCTGCATGACCTGGTCAATCAGCGCGTCCTGGTAAAACGTATAGATGGTACTGGTTGTATCGACCTTGCTTTCGTTGTCCTGGATGCGCGCGTAAACATCGTCAGCAAGCGCAGAGGCATACTGGGACTGGGTAATGTACCCCTGTCTGAGCATCGCGTCCAGCACCTCTGTCCTGCGCTTTTTGTTCTTCTCCGGATTGGTGATCGGATTGTATGCCGTCGGATTCTGCGTGATGCCGGCGATGACCGTTGACTCCGAGAGCGACAGCTCCGAGACGGGGACGCCGAAATACCGGTAGGCAGCCGACTGGACGCCGTAGCAGCCCGCTCCCAGGTTGATCGTGTTGAGGTAGTCCTCGAGGATCTGTTCCTTCGTCAGCATCTTTTCGAGCTTCAGTGCCAGAAACTGCTCCTGGATCTTCCGTTCCAGCCGCTGCCGGAAGGTTGTCTCCTTCATCCAGTTCGGAAACACGGAGTTCTTCAGAAGCTGCTGGGTGATGGTGCTCGCCCCTTCGGAGAAATGTCCGCTCGTCAGTCCCTTGACCAGCGCCCTTGCGATCCCCTTCGGGTCGACGCCGTTGTGCTTGTAGAACCGTTCATCCTCGATGGCGACAACGGCATGCTGCAGATCCTTCGGGATGTCCTTGATGCTGACCAGATCCCGGTTGGCCTCAGGGAGTGTCAGCTTCTGTTCCCGTTTTCCGTCTGCGTCATAGATGTAGGTTGCCGCTTCCGATGGTATAAACTGCGCCGGACTGATCTCGGGCGCCTTCTTGAGAATGGTCCGCACCTGGAAGAACGCAAAAATGCCGGCCCCGATGATCAGCACCAGAAGCACGATCAGGATGAACTTGAAAATATTTCCGATCAAGGTGAGCGCCCTGCTCCGCGGCCGCCTGCCGCGTCTGCCTTGTCTTCCGTTCTTTCCGTGTTCTCCGGACCAGTTGCTGCTTTCCTCTGAAATGGTTTCATCCTCCATCAGACTCTTGCTGATATCCCTTACGGCGGCTTCCTGATGCCGCGTCCTTCTCCGGCTGACACCTTTCTCCGTCTCCTCCGGTGTCTCCTCAGGCACAAAGTCATCCGGAAGCAAGTCATCACCCGGCATGATCCTGTCATCAAAATCAACCGGGAAAGCCTCCTCCCCGTGTCTCTTTTTTCTTTCCCCTGTTCTCATCAGGCTTCTCCCATCAAATTGATCATGCCGGCTGGACGGTTTGACGTTGTGTTTCCGTTTATTGTATAACTACATCTGTTAAAAATACTGAAGATTTTCTTATAAATAGCGGGAAACAGATTTATGAAAATAGTCACCACCGGCGGACAGGCAGAGATTGTCGAGAAAAAATCCAGATTCATTGCGCAGGTTTTCCCGGTTCAGACTGCGGAAGAGGCTTATGCAGACCTCGCCGCCGTCCGGAAAAAGTACTGGGACGCGCGGCACAGCTGCCATGCCTTTGTGATCGGCCCGAACAACGAAACCGCACACTCCTCCGATGACGGGGAACCGCAGGGGACTGCAGGAAAACCGATCCTTCAGGTTCTGACCGGTGCAGAGATCCGGGACTGTCTCATCGTCGTCACGCGCTACTTTGGCGGCGTGCTTCTGGGGACAGGCGGTCTTGTCCGGGCTTACACCCAGGCGGCAAAGGCCGGGCTGGAGGCCTCGGAGATCTCTAACCGGCAGGATGGCTGGCTTCTTACCATCCGCTGCAGCTACGAGCAGCTCGGGAAGATCCAGTACCTGATCAGCGCTTCTTCCTGTCCGGTGACCGCATCCTCTTACACGGACGTCTGCGACACAGAGGTTCTGGTTCCGGCCGCACAGCTGCCGCCCCTGAAAGCCGCCCTGACCGAGAAAACAGCCGGAAAAGCTTCCTTTCCGAAGGAAATGAGCGTACGATATGTCACATCGGGTGATGGTTCTGTTCTCGACATCACCCCGCTTCCATCATAGACGGTCGGCTGGTAACGGCCGGTTCCCCGCCTGCCGGCTTAGAGAACCTGTTCCGGACGTCTGTGCAGAAAGAGGGCTGATAGCGGAGACAGGCAGGCGCAGTTCGATCTGTTCAGGGCGTCTGTGCAGAAAGAGCCGGCGAAGGCAGTGAACGCAACGGGAGGCACGAATCCCATCATGAATTCAACAGATACAAAGAATGTAACGGTCCATGTCCGGGCCATTCAGCAGAGACCCGGCGGCGATACAGACCAGATGGAGACGACCTCATCCGGTATTCTGCGTACACGCGGAAACCGAAAGTATCTCTTCTATTCAGAGAAGTCAGAGGACGGCGCCGAAACCCGTACGGTCGTGAAATTTGACCAGCGCAGCGCCCAGCTCACACGCAATGGTCAGATTTCCTCTGTCTTTCTGTTTGACGAAAAGCAGCACTGCCGTTCCAGCTACACGGCGCCGCTTACATCGTTTCTTGTAGATATTGACACGGAGCGATATCTTCTGGAGGAAGATGAGCAGCACCTGCATCTGACCATTCACTACCGGCTCAGTGTGGAGGGCAGCAGTCCGACAGGCTGTCAGACCGAGATCGAAATCCGGCTGCTTTGAAAACCAGCAAAGAGCCTCCAGATCGAGATCGTAACCTGGCTGCTCTGAAAGGCAGGGATTCGGCTCCAGGCCGAGATAAAATCCGGCTGCTTAAAGAAGCGCCGGATCTGATTCAGGGTTATTTTCAGGAGAAAACTATGGAAATCAGTTCACAGCTCCCCATCGGTTTTTTTGACTCCGGACTGGGCGGGCTGAGCGTTCTGAGGGAAGCCGTCCGGCTGATGCCTCAGGAAGATTATATCTATTTCGGGGATTCCAGGAATGCGCCCTACGGGACAAAGACGCTGGAGCAGATCCGGCGGCTGTCTCTCACCCATGCAGAAATGCTCTACCGAAGCGGCATCAAGGCGCTCGTCGTCGCCTGCAATACCGCCACAAGCGCAGCCATATCCATTCTGCGGGAGGTCTATACCGACATCCCTGTCATCGGCATCGAGCCGGCTTTGAAGCCTGCTGTCTCGATCGGCGAGCATCCGCGTGTCATCGTGATGGCGACACCGCTCACGGTCAGGGGCCAGAAGCTTCACGAGCTGCTCGGACGCTATGCGAAAAGCGCGGATGTCACCGCGCTTGGCTGCCCTGGTCTTATGGAGTTCGTGGAGGACGGCAACCTGGACGGGCCTGAGGTCCGGGCATATCTCCGCACGCTCCTGCTTCCGCATATGGAAAAGCCCGTCGACGCCATCGTGCTCGGATGCACGCATTATCCGTTTCTGAAGAAAACCATTCAGGAAATTGCAGGACCCGGGATCCGGATCCTGGATGGCGGCGAGGGAACCGCCCGCCAGCTTGAAAGACGGTTAAAAGAGGAAAATCTTCTGAAAGCGCCAGGCCGGAAGGGACAGATCGAATACAGGGAAAGTCTCCCGGATAAACTGCCCCTCTGCAGCCGGCTGATGGCTGAGCCCTGGTAATCCGGCGGCTTCAGATTGTAAAGGCATCCTTCAGGATTGTCTTGATCTCGTCTGCTCCGATTCCGAGCACGACCGAGAACTCTTCCGTGAGTTTCTCGGTTGCTGCCTTGAAGTACCGGTCGTCTGTCGCCGTCACTTTCTTGCCGTTTGCAATCCGCGAACGGATGCGGCGGTTCAGGGTTTTCACCAGGCAGATCCACTGCTTACAGTCTCCGGAATGAAGCGCCTTCTGATAGGAGAGCTCCTGCTGCCTTGCACTCTGGTCCGGGAGCGTCTCCATCTCCGGGATATCAGCCAGAAGCTGTCTCGTTTCCTCCGGAGAGATCAGATCCCGCATGATGACCTTCTGATTGTCCACCGGTGTCGTGATGGTGCAGGACTTGTCATGGAGCGGACGCAGAATGTAGCACTCCTTCATGCCAGCCCCGGGCTGCGCCGACTCAATCTCCCGCGTGCCAACCACTTCGCAAACACCACTGTTGCCATAAGATATGTATTGTCCGATGCTATACACGTCCACTCTCCTTTCCAGGCAGGTGGTTTTCCTGTTTCAAAACCCATCCCTGCTTCTCTCAGTTTTTGTAATCAGACTCGAGTTTTGCCAACATAATCATTATACCAATTTCTTTTCAATCCTGTAATGTCTCATAATAGACAATTATTTCCAAATTCGTCGAACATTTTCGTGGATATTGATGTTCCAGGGGGCTATTTCGTCCCTGCCGGCACCCGTCATTGTGGTATACTGGCTTGTAGCTGTCTTCGGACGCAGGCAAAGAAAAAGGAGGACATGGAGAGTGGCGGAGCTGAAAAGGATTGCTGTCATTCACAGTGATTTTCAGGAGAAGTTCGGAATCCCGCGCCAGAGCAATCTTATCGATTCGCTCAAGGCAGAGATCGTATTCGAACCAGGGTACCGGGATCCGAATGAGGTGGTCGGACTGGAGGAGTACTCTCACCTCTGGCTGATCTGGGAGTTTTCCGAAAATGAAGCTGCAGGCTGGTCTCCGATGGTCTACCCGCCGCGTCTTGGCGGCAGGACGCATGTCGGCGTCTTTGCCACCCGCTCACCGTTCCGTCCCAATCCGATCGGCCTGTCGTCCGTAAAACTGGATCAGATTGAGCTGCGCGAGGGTGTCGGCCCTGTTCTGCATATATCCGGCGCGGACCTGCTCGACGGAACGCCGATTCTCGATATCAAGCCTTATATCCGGTACACCGACAGTCATCCGGATTCTGTCAGCGGATTTGCAGACCGTGTAAAAGACAAGGAACTGAAGGTCGTATTCCCTGAGAAATGGCTGAACGTTCTGTCTGAAGACAAGCGGCTCCCTGCAGTTGAAATTCTGAAACAGGATCCCCGGCCGGCTTACCAGAACGATCCCGCCCGCAGGTACGGCGTCGCCTTTGCCGGTTTCGATATCCGCTTTCACGTGGAGAGGGATGTCCTGACTGTCTGCGAGGTCGTGCCCTACCATCGCGGCTGCCATGCCTGAGGCTGCACAGGGTCATGAGGTCTTCTGAATATGGATGTCATCTATTACATTGACAAATCTACATATGTCATTCTGTTCCGGGTATATACAGAATCCGACACGATTCAGCTTCCGGAGCAGATTGATGGAAAGCCTGTGAAGGAACTGGCCGATCACGCATTTGCGGATGAGCCATCTGTGATGTACGCAGAATCTGAGAAGCGCCGGGCCGTACGCTCCGGGAATTTTGGAGCTTTCAAACCAGCCACCGCCGGGGCATCTGCAGCGTCCACGCTTTTCTCAGGCGAGAGCACAGAACGCCCGGATCCTTCTGTGAACGCAGCTGCTGAGCATCTTGCGCCCCCAGGCACGCTTCCCCCTGCGCTCTGCGGCAGACGGCTGAAAGCGGTAATCCTGCCGGATGCCCTTGCCGCGATTGGCAACTATGCCTTCTATGGCTGTGACAATCTGAAGACCGTTTCCTTCCCGGAATCGATCAGGCGGATCGGGTCCGGGCTGTTCAATTCCTGTCCTGCCTTCTCGGTGCTGATCTTCCGGCAGGCCGCAGGTCTTTCCCCTGCTCGACCGGCACCTGCACGGCTGCAGCAGTCAGCAGGTCTTTCCCCTGCTCCTCCGGCGCCTGCACGGCTGCAGCAGTCAGCAGGCCTTTCCCCTGCTCCTCCGGCGCCTGCACGGCTGCAGCAGTCAGCAGGTCTTTCCCCTGCTCCTCCGACGCCTGCCCTGCTGCAGGAGGTGCTGCGGACGGTAAACCACGAGGTGGAGGTCCGGCTTCAGGATGCCGCCGGTCAGGACGCGGTGCGCCTTCTCTTTCCTGAATACTATGAGGAGCCGAAGGAAAACACTCCCGCCCGCATCATCGAAATCATCTGGCATGGGACCGGTTACCAGTACCGCCAGTGTTTTCTGCAGCGAAAGCTTCAGTACAGTCAGTATGACAATCTGCTTCCGGCAGCGGACGCCCAGGAGATGCCGCAGACTCTTGTCCGCCTCTGTCTTGACCGGCTGATCACGCCCGTTGAGCTGTCCAGCGCCCATCTGGAGAACTATGTATCCTGTCTCAGGAAACGGCCCGACGCGCTCTGGACATATCTCCTCGCTGATCAGGAAACGGATCTGACCGACTGGCTGCGTGTGCTGGAGCGGTCCGGTTACTTCACGAGGGAACTGCTGGACCACATGGTTGACCAGGCCTCCTCTGCCGGGCGGGCGGATGCCTCCGTCTTTCTGATGGACCTGCGCCGCAGAGTGTTCCGCCCCTCTTCCAGGAGCAAGTATGATTTCTGAGGAGTTACAGGCTGAATGAAATCCGGGCAGGAAATGGACCTGGCCTGGCATCAGCCCGTCCCTGAATAATCACATTCGGAAAGGAAAACCGTATGACAACCGCTGAGGATCTCGCAAACCGGTTTGTCAAGGTCTCGCAGGAGATTCTGACAGGCAGCCGCAATGAGCTGTACTTTGATATGCATTACCTCGGGCTGGCTCTGTCAAGTCTTTCATTTGTCGTATCGACTGATATCGATTCTTTTGGAACAGACGGCCGTTCGCTCGTCGTCCACCCGAAGGCGCTTGCGGACCTGTTTGAGAAGAATCGCCGGCTTGTCAACCGTGTCTACCTGCATGAGGTCTACCACTGCCTGTTCCGCCACATCTTCAAGTCGGTGAGGCGCAGCAAGACACTGTGGATGCTTGCCTGTGATATGGCCGTTGAATTTCTCATCGACGACGGTCATTTCCGATCGACCCGGATCGCCCACAGTCAGTACAGAAGCCGCCTCAGGTCCGAGCTCGAAAAGCGCACCCCCGTCCTGAATGCGGAGAGCCTGTACCGCCAGCTGGTTCTGATGGCTCCTGACCGCGAAGAAGCTGCCCGTATGAAAGCGGAATTCTCCGTCGATGACCACAGCCTCTGGCCTACGCTGAATCCGGAGAATCCGAACAGCCCGCTTCCGCCCGCTGCTCTGAAGCTCCAGAATAAATGGGACGACATCTCAAAAAAGACACAGACGCAGATGGAATCCTTTTCCACGGAGATGTCCCAAAAGGGCAGCGATTTCCTTGAACAGACAAAAGTGGAGAACAGGAAAAAATACGATTACCGTTCCTTTCTCCGGAAGTTTGCGGCGATGAGGGAGGAGATGCACGTTGATCCGGATACCTTCGACTCTATCCTGTACACCTTCGGTCTGAGTCATTATGGAAACATGCCGCTGATTGAGCCCCAGGAATTCAGGGAAGTGAAGAAGATTGATGAGTTTGTGATTGTCATCGACGTATCGATGTCTGTCACGGGAGAGCTTGTGCACGCCTTCCTGGAACAGACCTACAGCATTCTGAGCGAGTCGGAAAGCTACCTTCACAAGGTCAATATCCGGATTCTGCAGTGTGACGAAAAGGTGCTGTCGGATGAGAAAATCACCTCTCAGAAAGACTTGAAAACATATATGGAACACTTTGAACTGAAAGGGCAGGGTGGTACCGACTTCCGTCCTGCCTTCGACTATGTGGCAGACCTGATCCGGAAGAAAGAATTCCGGAATCTCCGCGGGCTGCTGTACTTTACGGACGGCAAGGGAATCTACCCCAGGAAGAAGCCGCCCTATGAGACGGCCTTCATCTTCTGTGAGGAAAGCGCGGATGACCGTCAGGTTCCGCCCTGGGCGATGAAGCTGATCCTCCCGAGGGAGGACATTGAGCAGGAAAAAGACGAACTTCTGGATTCGTCCTTCGTATGGCCGGAGGACCAGCTGTAAAAAATCCGCAGCCGATATCCATGTGAACCTCACTGCCTGAGCCGTCGTTCAGATAGAGTCTGCACCGTCTTTTTATCAATCACACAAGAAGTCTTGGAAGGAGGATGGACCGTATTCCCGCCTGGGATCGGCAGAAGTCAGGAAGGGATAAAGTCCTGTCAGAATGAATATTCAGAGAGCAAAACAGGAAATCAAGGACACAATCGAAGCATACCTTGAGAAGGATGAGTATGGAGCTTACCGGATTCCGGAGATCCGGCAGCGTCCGGTGCTCCTGATGGGGCCTCCGGGTGTCGGCAAGACACAGATCATGGAGCAGATCGCATCCGAGTGCGATATCGGTCTGGTGGCTTACACGATTACGCATCACACCCGCCAGAGTGCCATCGGTCTTCCCTTCATCGAGAAGAAAACCTACGGCGGAAATGAAGTATCCGTCACCCAGTATACGATGAGCGAGATCATTGCCTCCGTGTACGACCGCATGGAAGTTTCCGGAAAATCAGAGGGGATTCTGTTCATCGATGAAATCAACTGCGTATCCGAGACACTTGCCCCGACGATGCTGCAGTTTCTCCAGTGCAAGACCTTCGGGAACCAGAAGGTGCCGAAGGGCTGGATCATCGTCGCCGCCGGGAATCCGCCGGAATACAACAAGTCTGTCCGCGATTTCGATGTTGTGACGCTGGACCGTGTGAAGGTGATCGATGTGGAAGCCGATTACCCGGTCTGGAGGAAGTACGCGGACCACGTCGGCATTCACGGAGCGGTCATCTCCTACCTGAATATTCACAGAGACAACTTCTACCGCTGTGAGACAACGGTGGACGGCATGCGTTTTGTCACGGCGCGCGGGTGGGAAGATCTTTCCGAGATGCTTTATGCCTACGAACGGCTGGGAAAAACGATGGATGAGGACGTTGTCGGGCAGTATCTCCAGTACCCGTCGATCGCGAAGGATTTTGCGAATTATCTGGAGCTTTACAACCGCTATCAGAAGGACTACCAGGTTGATGAGATCCTGTCCGGCGTCATCCGCCCCGGAACGCTCAATAAACTCCGGTATGCTGCATTTGACGAGCGGGTGGAAATCGTCTCGCTGCTGCTCTCCCGCCTGTCGGCAGACTTCAGGAAGTGGTGGGAAACAGACCGGTATGTGGGACACCTGTATGCGATTCTGAAGGAATTCCAGAGACGATGCCTGCTGTCTTCTGCAGAAGGAACCATTCCCGGCACGGTCTCAGGCTCCCCGGCTGGCACAACCTCAGGAACCCCGGCTGGCACGGCCTCAGTCTCCCCCGCTCACACGGCTCCGGCTGACAAGGTTTCTGCTTTCTCAGCGAATGAAGCCAGGACAGCCGTGGAAAACACATCGGCCTATACTGCCACCATAGAATCGATCGCAGCCGGTCTGAAACTGCAGGTTCACCACAGGCTGGATGCCGGACAGAGCGAGAAGGCCCTGACAGCAGAGTACCGCCCTGTTTTTCAGGCCTGCGACCGGTATGTCCTGCTGCTGTCTGAAAAAATACCGAAAAATGCCGAGGCAGCCTTTTCCCTGCTCCGGGAGTCGTTCATGAAAGACCGTGAACGTCTGGATACCGCTGCCGAAAAAACCTCTGCCCGGCTGGAGTATGCCTTCGACTTCATGGAAGCCGCCTTCGGCGAAAGCCAGGAGATGGTCTACTTCATCTCTGAGCTGTCGGTAAGCCTGTATGCCATGGACTTCCTGAAGGAACATGAAAGCCCGCGGTACTATCGCTATAACAAGTCGCTGCTGTTTGATGATGCCCAGACAGGCATCCGCAGGCAGCTTGATGAGATCCGCTCGGAGATGCGCGGCGAGTAAGCTCCCGGCAGCCGAACCGCAAATGACAGTCCGGCTGCAGGACCACAGGCGCACGGCTGTACGGCAGTTCTGCTGCCGAACCACAAAAGACAGTCCGGCGGCAGGACCGCGAATCGGCATTCAGGCTGCCGGATCACTCAACCGCCGTACTGGTCGTAGTGCTTTCCGCCCCAGTAGACGCGCTGGGCGACTTCCGCCTTCTCGTTCAGTGTGACATCCTTGAAGATGTACTCCTTGAATTTCTCAAAACCCGTCCGGTCCACGATGTATCCGATGTGTTCCTTGTGTTCCACCGCATTCGGGTCAATGTACTCCTCGATATAGGCGTAGGTATTTGCGGCGATCTTAAGGATGCTCTCCTCATCACACCACTTGATGAAATCCTCCGCCAGGCGCGGGTTCTTCTTTCCGGTCCGTCCGAGGATTACCAGACGGAAATAATGCTCCCGGCTTCTGGTCCATGCGCGTGTCGGGCAATACGTCACGCAGACGCCGCAGCCGATGCACTTGGCGGTATCGCGGACAACCTTCCCGTTTTTCAGGGAAAGTGCTCCGACCGAACGGCGTCTGCAGTATTTGATGCACTGCTCGCAGGCCACACAGCGATCCGGATTGTACTGCGGCTCGGTCATACCGATCACCCCGAAGTCCGCCAGCCGGACCTTCGCGCAGTCATTCGAGCAGCCGGTAAATGCGATCTTCACATGACGGTCATTCGGGTAGATGGTCTTCTCCATCTTCTGCGCAAAGGCGGTCGTGTCATAGCAGCCGAAGGGGCACAGCCGCGCTCCCGGACAGGCAATGACGTTCCGGGTTCCCGAAGCAGGATACCCCTTGCCTTTCTCCGTCTGATTGATGCGGAGCGAATCGATGATGAGCTGAACCTCCGCATTGACCTTGTCGACATCCTCCAGCCGGATCCCCGGAATCTCGATCCCCTGGCGGTTCGTGATGTCAATGACACCATTTCCATACTTTTCAGCAATCTCCACGACGCGTCCCAGCGACTTGCTGTCAATCACGCCGCCCGGAATCCGGATCCGGGAAGCCGTCTCGCCGCGGACCTTGGAATAGCGGAAGGCATTTTTCTTCAGCTTTGCGACATTGATATCTAAATTTCCCATATATGCTCCAATCTGGATCAATCCATCATCGTTCTTGCATCGACATAGTTAAACACAGGGCCATCCAGGCAGATGTACGTGTCATTGACCCGGCAGTGCCCGCACTTTCCCAGGCCGCAGCACATCTTGCGCTCGTAGGATACCGTAATGTTCTCGTCCGCAAACCCCTTCTTCTTCAGCTCAATGATCGTGAACTTCATCATTGGCGGCGGTCCGACCACAATCGCCTTTGCCGAAGCCGGATCTCTCAGCGGAAGATCCGCGATATACTTCGTGACCAGGCCGACATTGCCCTCATATCCCTCCGGAGCGCCGTCCACTGTCAGAATCAGGTTCAGTCTCTTCTCCCACGCCTCAAGGTCGTCCCGGAACAGCATGTCCGATGGACTCCTGAAACCGGTGATGGCATATTTATCCTTTGCATTGTCCATCTGGGCAAGCGCGGATATGACGCCTCGAACAGGCGACACACCTGTTCCGCCGGCGACCACAACCGTCTCCCCCTCACGGTAAAGCCCGACATCAAATCCATTTCCATAGGGGCCGCGGAGCAGCAGGTTCTGTCCGGCATAGGTCTCGAAGACCTCGTTCGTCACTCTGCCGACCTTCCGGATTGTCAGATCCACAAAACCAGGGCCGATTCCGGATACCGAGATCGGGGCTTCGCCGTACTTGGGAACGGAGACCTCGAAAAACTGACCGGGCTTTACCTCTCCGTTGAAGGCCATGCGAAAGGTGTACTCCTTCTGCGTATGACGGATGACCTCCAGAATTCTCGAAGAAAATGGAATATACGGATTGTTCATCTTATCTGCCCTCCTCTTCCATGGCATCCACCGCATTGGCGACCTTGTTGATGATGTTGGAGTAGCTGATATACTCGCCGCAGATATCATCGCAGCGCCCGCAGCCGACGCACATGTCATAGCCAAATCGTTTGCGGAAGTCCAGAATCTTGTGAAGAACCTTGAAGCGCATGCGCTCCCCCTGTGTCCTGCGGTACTGACCGCCTCCTGCTACATTCGTATAGCCGTCCACCATGCAGGAACTTGCCACGCGGCGCCGTTCACCGACACGCCCGTTGTCGCTGTAGTAGACATCCTGCATCGTGAAGCAGGTACAGGTCGGACAGACAAAGTTACAGCGCCCGCAGCCGATGCACCGGGTCGTGTATTCATCCCACAACGGATGCTTCAGAATCTCAGCCGGTATCTTTTCCGGGATGCGGACATGGACCTCATTCTGTGTGACATGCGCCGGGACAACCTCTTCCTTCGAAGTGGCTGCGGCGGAAAAGACGGCATCCATCCCCTCATCCAGCACGTTGATCCGGTACATCCCGTCTGCTTCATCAACCGAGAATGCGTATCCGTCCTCCGAGACATTGGACTTCATGTCTACGCAGAAACAGTTTTCAAAGCTGTGGCTGCAGCCGATCAGGACGTAATGAACAAGCTCCCTGCGGCGCTGGTAGAAGAAATCCTTCTCCATTCCGTTTGCCAGATAGATCTGATCCTGGCGCTTCATGGCATGCAGATCGCAGCTCCTCAGAAACAGCAAAACTGGTCTTGTATCCAGGCTCGCCTCTCTGCACTCATCCTCCGTAAAGTAAAACAGAGTCTCAGACAGCGGAGTCAGAACCTCTTTGGCAGAATAATCAGACTTTTCATGAAGCTCGATTTCATCGCTGCCGTTCACCTCGTCATACAGTATGGTGTCCACATCGGTAAAGCGCCCTGCACCCTTCTTCCGGACCGGCGCAAAGATCCGGTAGGTCTCCCGGAGCGTACGGATCGCATCTGCGAAGCCCTCCGGTGTCAGCACATAGCCCATAGATTTCCCTCCTGTGATGGTCGTTTGGTATCAATATGTTTCAGCGCCGCATGAACGCGGCGCATGAAGCCTCTGTAGAGAGCGCATGTTTCTGCAGGCAAAGCCATGACGGCCCGCAGAAGATGCACAGAAAAACGCCTGCCTGTCAGACAGCGTCACCGAATCAGCTCGTAGGCGTAGAGGGACTCATCGGTTCGGGACGGCGCCAGACCGATGCCCAGGATCTCACGCAATCGTTCTGGCTGGCCTGCCAGCTCCTCCGGTGTTCCTGAAAGTACAACTTTCCCGCATTTCATAACGAGAATCTTGCTGCTGATGCTGAAGCTCAGCGGCAGGTCATGGGAGACGGTCACCACGCTCTTCCCGCACTGTGCCAGTCTGGCAAAAAGTTCCATCGTCTTTCTCTGATGCGCGATATCCATGCTGGAGGTTCCCTCATCGATCAGCAGATAGTCCGGGTCCTGAGCCAGTAACATAGCCAGATATGCACGCTGTCTTTCTCCCCCGGACAGATTCCCAATCAGCCGGTCAGAGAGCGGAGTCATGTCCGTCTCCCGGAGTGCCGTCTCAATCCCCCTCCGGTCTGACTCGCTCAGTACATTTGTGATACCCGTCCTGCTGAAGCAGCCGTGCGAGACCAGCGTGCGCACTGTCATACGCGGAGCCGGAAGGCTCTGCGGAAGATAGGCAAGATGCTGCGCCCTTCTCTTCGGGGAGAGTGCAGCAATTTCCTTTCCGTCCATGAGTGCATGCCCGCGGTAAGGGAGAATGCCCGCCAGCGATTTCAGAAATGTAGACTTGCCGCAGCCATTTTCTCCGATCAGGGTCGTGACCTCCCCTCTTTTGAGGGTAAGATCTTCGATTCCGATTCCGAATGCACATGCGCCATACCCGGCAGAATATGATTGTATCCGGATCATATGCCACGCTTTCTGTGTATCAGCATCCCGATGAAAAAGGGTGCCCCGAGCAGACTGAGCAGAAGTCCGACAGGCAGCTCGTACGGATACAGCAGTCTTCTACCCAGGAAATCAGCTGCCAGAAGCAGTGCGCTTCCATAGAGCACACACAGCAGAAGACTTCCGGACGTTGTCAGATCCTGTGGGAAGACTCTTCTGATCAGATTTGGGATGATCAACCCCAGAAAACTGATCAGACCGCCGACGCAGACTGCCGCCCCGGCAAGCACAGCTGCCGCCAGAATGGTGAGACAGCGATGCCTCTTTACATTCAGCCCCAGGCTGTGTGCCGTCTCATCCCCGAGTGCAAACAGGTCAATCCCCCGGCTCAGGAACAGGCCGCCCAGCAGACAGGGCATGGTCAGCGTCCCCGAAAGAGCAAGCACCGGCCAGGTCACGCCGGACAGGCCGCCCAGACTGAAAGCCACCTTGTCCGCAGCCGATTCCGGAAAAAATGTGATGATGCCATTGATTCCTGCGCTCATCAGAGCGGACACTGCCACCCCTGAAAGAATGATCATCGTTCTGCTGAATCCTGCGCGTGTCGCGATCAGATACACCAAACCGGTTGCCAGAAGTGCGCCAAAGAGGGCCATCACAGATCGGATATATATCCTGCCCGGAAACAGCAGCGAAGCCAGAAGCACGAAGAGGCCGGACCCATTGTTGATTCCGAGAATCGATGGCGAAGCCAGTGGATTATGAAGCGCTTCCTGCAGAAGGAGTCCGGAAACGGCAAGTGCCGTCCCGCAGAGGATTGCTCCGGCTGTTCTTGGCATCCGGACATAGAAGAAGATCTGATGCCAGACCGCTTGATCGCCGGGCCTTCCGTAGAAAAGCGACAGCAGGGAGAAACCCACTATGAGCAGAATACCGGCTGTGACGGCGATGGTATAAGACACCTTGTTCTGCTTGTTTACATTCTTTCGATGCATCCTTCTCCTCTCTTCCGACCGTCAAGTTCATCCTTCCGTGCTTTCTTGCATTCCATCTGTCAGATCATCAAGCAGCACCTGATAGGCCTGTGCCCAGCGATTGTTCGGCTTATACTGAAACAGGTCTTTCTCCAGGGTGAAAAGCCTGTGTGTTCTGACAGCGGACAACTGATTCCACGCCGGTTGGCTCAGGAAGCTCTCCTGAAAGGCCTCATTGGCCTTCTTCGCGTCTCCCTGTGTGATGACAAAGATGAAAGTCGGATTCTTTTCAAGGATCCACTCAAGACTGAGGTCGTCAAGGCTGCTGTCGTCCGCTGCAATGTTGACCAGCCCGAGGTCTGTCAGCATGGCTGCCACAAAATGATCATCCTTCAGCGTCTTCGTCTTTGTCGCAGACGCCCGGATCAGCAGAAAGCTCTTTCCCCTGACCGCGGCAGGAGCGGTGTGCCTGAGATCGTCGATGGCGGCTGCCACTTCTTCCACATTTGACGCGTAGAGATCCTGCCGTCCGGTCTGCTCCGTGAATTCCTTCATAATCTGCTCATAATCCGTAAAGCTGTTCACCCTTACATCCCGGCAGGAAATACCGGCGGTCGTAAGGGTCTCAGCAACTTTTTTCTGGGCCGGAATCTCCTCTGTCGCCAGGACCTCATCCGGCTGCAGGTCCATGATGGCTTCTGTGTTCGGAGCACCGATGGTGCCAACTGAAACACAGTCCGTTGTGATGCCATCAAGGTTCATTCCGTCACTGGTAATACCTGCCAGCGTTCCGCCTGCAAGCAGCCAGAGGTCCCCGATGGAACGGGACAGCGCCACAACACGCTTCGGCGCCTCCTTGAACGATGCCTCTGTTCCGCCCGCCATCTGGCTGTCCCCGGCAAAAATACATCCCGTCATCGGCAGTAAAGCCAGGAGGACAACAGCTGTCATCACGGTGGTCCTCGAAAGCCTGATCCTTTTGTTCATCGATTTTTCTCCAGTCGTCAAAACATTAACAAACACCCGTGAATTGAAAAAGTAAATTCCAGTGCAGAAGTAAATTCTACTGCAACTTAAAAAGCTTTCTTTTTTTAATATTTCAGATGCAATTCCGTTCTGAGATGCATATAATTA
>NZ_JBQKGW010000020.1:0-46940 GCF_052118625.1 Porcincola sp. LCP21S3_C12
ACGGCATAAAGCAATCCGATGTAAAATCCATCAGAATAATTTATGCTGTGCCTCTTTTTAATTTGATTGAATGTGGTATGGTTTAGGACCAGATAAAATGCGGGATAACAATGAAGCCCCCATATGTGTGGACGGGTGGATTAAAGCATTACAAAGACAGATGTGACCGGAGAAAAGGAGCCCCTGTCCATGTCAGCAGTGTGAATTTAAAATATGTATCAACAGTACAAACATCCATCAAAGCTCGGAAAATATACAGTGCTAACACATGGCTAGGATCATAATCCGCTAACAGCAAATCAACATTGAAACAGGCAAGGCTGAAAAACGCTGCAATTTTTTTATACTTTTAGGAAAGAAGTGACAATAAATGAAGCTGGTTTATCCTGTGATTTTTACACTTTTTATGACGAGGTCGTGTACACGGTAAAGTTCCCAGATTTTCCGGGATGCGTTACAGAAGGAAACAGCCTGAGCAATGTAATATATATGGCGACTGATGCGGCGTGAGGATGGATATTAACGGAATTGGAAGATGGGAACAAAGCTCCGAAAGGATCCGATATCAAATCAGTTAAAGTTCAGAAAGGATCATTTGTATCGTTTGGCGCAGCGGATATGGATTCTTATGCAGACAAGTTCGGGAATAAAGCGGTAAAGAAAACACGCACAATTCCGGTGTGGATGGAGACGTATGTAGAGAAACACAAAATAAGCTGTTCGAAAGTATTGCAAAAGGCACTTGGCGAGATGATTTCAGCGCGAAGCAGAAGGGGATGCCATATGGCATTCCCTTTTTGTGTTGCAGCACTGCTGTCGGGCAGATAGGTACAGGCCGCAAAAAAACGCCTTGCAGAGAATACGTTCCGCTAGAATCATGAAGCTGCTTTTTGTCTATGGTCTATGATTGTGGTACGATAAATGATATGAATCGACACTGAATGAATAACGCACCAGGAATGAAACTGACTGATACGTCATGTGAGCCTGAGGGAGAAGATGGGGAAGCTTTTTGATAACCTGCCGAGGCGGTTTTTCAATCCGCTGGCTGCCATTACGAACGGTGGCAGCCAGCAGGAATTTTATGCAGAGTGCATGCTGGCGATCAACAGCCTGTTTGCAGACCGGACGCAGGTCAGCCGGGAGGATCTGAAGGATGAGATCGTCAGCCTGCTTCTGGCAGATCATATTCAGTCTATTGACGAGACTGATATGCAGGCGGGCTTTGGTCATCCGTCCGGTGTCTTCTCAAAAAGCGGGGTGGATGCGTCTGCTGAACAGGGGCAGTCCCAGGAAGAGCGGATGGCGGGCCATGTTATCAGCTACCTCTCAGATGAGGAGGTCGGCTGGATTGAAGAGGGGATTGATTCGAGAACCTACAGTCGGACTTACATGATCACCGAGCAGGGGATGATGCTGGCCGATTACATCCGGCGGGCATCCTCCATGAAGCTGGATGAAATGTCCAATTATCTCTATAACACGTACCTGGCGCTCGATGACTTCAGCAGACACAGAAAGGAGCGGGTGAATAACAACCCGTATACACTTGTCATTGTCAATTCCTACACGAACATCAAGGCGCTGGCTTCTTCGCTGAAAATGCTCCGCCGCTCCATCAAACGGATTGTACAGAAGGTAACCGGCAGGCTGTCCTTCCAGGAACTGATGGATAATCTTGGCGACTATATCGATGGCGACTTTATCGGTGAGTTTACGAGGCTGGTGGACAGTGAGAACGCTGCCCTGTTCCGGGGACCGATTACAGCGATGCTGAAAAGGCTTCTGAATGCGCCGCAGACTGAGGAAGTCTTCATCAGGGACTGCATGAAGGCTGCAAAAGAGGAACAGCTGACCTGGGAAGGCGCGCGCGTGCGGGTTTATGAGCAGGTGACCTTTATCGAGGATTTCCTGACGGACGGTTATCCGAACATCGTCCGGGACATCCGCAGCCAGATGGTCGAGTATATTATGACTGTCCGGCTGAAGCTGAAGATGACGATGGACCTTGCAGACAATGCGCAGGAGGTGCTCGGTCAGTTTATCCGGAGACTTTCTGGTTTTGCGGCTGGAGAGGACACCCCGCAGTCTGCGCTGTCCGCATTTCTGATTCTGGAGAATTACTACATATCAACCGGGTCTGTTAAAAATGGAGCCAGAAGGCGTGACCGCATCCAGAATCGGACAGTGGAGCAGACACTGCTCTCAGAGGAGGAGATCCAGGAAGAGCAGGAGAAGATGCGGCGGATGAAGGATGTGCCTTACACGAAGGACAAGATGCGCCACTATGCTGAAAAATATAAGATTCAGGGCCGGGTACGGGCAGTGGATCTGCCGCTTGATTCAAAGGAAGACGCGATTGCAGATGTCGCGGCGGCAGCTTTCGCTCCGGCGAACAATATGGATGTATATGTGGATGATCATTATATCCGGACTGACAAGATCCAGCTGAGGGATTTCACACTGACGGACCGTGTTCCGGCTGAAGCCACGTCTGCCGGGACTGATGATGACCCGGACGGTGAGACTTCTGAAGTGTGAGTGATGAGCCTGAGATGGAACAGGCGAACCTGAGAGGGAGGATGCGGATGGACGACAATCTGACATTTGAGCAGTGGTACCCGGATCTGTCATCGATGGAACAGGAGATGATGCGGCGCGGTGTCCGTCTTCTTCTTTCCAGGACGTTTCTGACGCGGTCAAAGGAACGAGAGCTGTTTGGCTTTTTTGCGAGAAATGAACCTCATATGGAGACTTACTTTGCGCCGATGGGGTATACCATGTTCCTCGACCGGGACTACGGCATCATCATGCTGCGTGACCGGCAGGAGGAAAAGGTGGACGCGCAGGAGACGGCGGCGATCAACAAGAAAATCTTTACGATCCGTGAGAGCGTGATCTACTGCGCGCTGGCCTGGATATTTATGGAGCGCATGAGCGGAAGCATGGATCGCTCGATTCTGATCCGTCCGGATGAACTGACAAAGACACTGGAGCAGTTCGGGGTCGGGGCAGGCTTCCGGACGGAATTCAACAAGACGCAGATTGAGGATGCTCTGAAGACCTTGCAGCATTTTTCGCTGGTCGAGATCAAGGGGACGCTCGGGGACGAGGACTGTGCGCTTGTCCTGTATCCGACGCTTCTTTTCGGGCTGGATCTGAAAGCGATGGAAGCGCTGCTTCGCCAGAAAAAGGAGAGCTATCAGAATTATTACGCCAAGGCATCGTCGGAAACGGAAGAGGCGGACGAGCAGGAGACTGAGGCAGAGCAGGAATCGGAAGGATCACAGGCGCCGGACGACTTCGACTGACTGCCGAGTGGGGCAAAGGAATAGGTGATGTGTCACAGGCGGCTGCGGTTTGACAGCGGAAGCAGCAGAGAAAGCAGCAGAGATAGCAGGCACTGGCTCACAGACGATTTTAGCTTCGCGCCCAAAGCGGCAAAAAACAAGCGCAGGATTTCGGAGGGGATGGGATGAATCAGCGGGAAGCAATGAAGCGGACGAGAACGGTAGAGGATGTCCTGATCACAAACTGGGCAGTCTACACATGTACCCATTTTCAGATCAGAAATTCTGCGCTGATCACCGGGGCAAACGAATCTGGAAAGTCGACGATTATCGATGCCTTGACCTATGCGGTGTTCGGCATCACGGATTTCAATATCCAGGCAGGAGCGGGCGAGGATGAACGCTCCGTCATTGCTTACGTAAAGGGTGACACGAAGGACAATGAGGATCGGTTCCTGCGCGGCGACCAGGATGTGACCAGCTATATCGCGGTGGACGTCTTCAATCCGGCAGACGGAAGCTATCTGACGGAGGGTGTCTGCATCGAGTTGTACAAGGGTGATACCCAGACCAGGTCATGGTGGTTTGTCGTGCCTGGCGCGAAGATCAGTGACATCAATTTTTACCACAAGGATGGAAATGCGGTTACCTTCACGGCCAGGCAGGATCTGAGGTTCAGAGGGAAACCGCTGAACTTTTATAAGCGGGAAGAAGGGATTGCCGTATTCCTCCGACTGTGCGGCCTGAGACTGGGGCAGGGCGGCGTCCGGGAGCTGCGCGGAAAGATCAGGCGGCTTCTGGCCTGCGGAAAGAAAAAGATGGATATCGACCGGTTTGTGCGGGAATCCATCTTCGAGGAGGATGCAACCGCCCAGAACTCGCTGGACAACATCCTTCAGCATAAGGCGGAGTTCGAGAAGCTTGCGGAAGACCTGAAAAAGCTGAATGAGGAAAGGGGGCTCCTGCAGCAGATCGAGGAGCAGTACCTGCGTGTCCTGAAACTCGACGCGGAGGCGACCCGCCGGGGCATTGCGCAGAAAAAGTATCTGTATATGAAGCAGAAGACAGAAGACGATGTCCTTGAGAGAAAGATCAGCGATCTGAAGACTCGACTTCGTGTCCTGGAAAAACAGGAGAGAAAAGCGCAGAAGCTGTTCGAAACGGCTGATGAGGAGTTTATCAGGGCATCGACCGCCGTCCATGAAGGCCAGCGGCCGATTGAAGAGATGAAAGCACGGCTTCGAAGGAGCGAGGAGAGCCGGGCAGCGATGGAGGAAGCTGTCCTGTCCCTTCGGGGGCTGAAAAAGAAAGCTCAGACGCTGTTCGGCTGCCAGACAGACATCACGGTACCGGATGAGCTCTATGAAACCATCAGCCATGCGGGGGAGGCTTCAGCGGATGAGTCTGCAACCATTTCCGCCCTGCAGGAGCTTGAGCACAGGCGTCTTTCGCTGTATCGGGATTTCCAGCAGAGGAAGGAGGAAACGGGCTACGCGCTGCGCGATATCAGGAGGGAACTTGAAAAGCTGAATGGAGAGATCCGGACACTGCAGCAGAACAAGAAGGTGCTGCCGGACGGTATGGAGGAGGAGCTCTCCATCTTGAAAAAGGAAGCGGAGCGTGCCGGCATCCGGACGGATATCCGTTTTGTCTGCGACCTGGTCAACGAGATCGACCCGAAGTGGCAGATGGCGGCGGAAACATTTCTGGGAGGCAGACGCTTTAACGTGATTGCCGAGCCGGATGCGGTTCCCGGATTGCTCCGGATTGTGGATGAGAAGAATCTGTACAAAATCTATCTTGTTCTGACCAACAAGATGGATGACATTCCGGCGAAGGCACCGGAAGGCTCCCTTGCTGCCCGCTTTCAGATTGCGAACATCTATGCGCGGAAGTACATCAACTATACCTGCGGAAATCTGAAGTGTGTTGAGACCAGGCAGGCGTTGAATGACAATCCGAAGGGTGCCATCACGCCGGGCGGCATGCTGGCGCGTGGGATCGTCGGCAGCAAGATGAAGCCGGTGCGGGATCTTGTTTTTGGGAAGGATGCCATTCTGCAGCTGCTGGCGAAGAAAAAGAAGGAGCGGGACGAAAAGCAGCGGCAGGAGGCTTCACTGAAAGAGCAATCGGATCGTTTTGCGAAAGTTGCGGAACGGGCATTTCAGGCAAGCTTCTCTCCGGAGAATTACGATACGACAGCGCCACGGATGCTGCTGAAGATCCGGGAGGAGATCGAGGAGACAAAACGGAATCTCAAAGCTCTTCAGAACAATCCATCTGCAAAGCGCCTGATGAATATGTATGTGACAGCTTCAGAACAAAGAGAGCAGGCACAGCAGGAGCTGACGGATGTCCAGAGCGAGCTGAAATCCGGCGCGCGGTCAGTCCAGGAGTCAGAACAGCAGCTGGAGGACGGCAGGCGCAGCGAACAGGCGCTTCGTGATTCCTACGAGACGGCAGCCGCGCTCCATCCGGAGGAGAAGCGGGCGGCAGATGAATTGTATGAAAAACAGAAGAACAACATAGAAGGCAGCATCCTGAGGGCGATCCAGGAGGTGAACCGTCAGCTTTCGGAGGCGACGAACAGTATGCTGGAAGCTATGTTCCGGTATAATGCCAGCCATGCCGGTTACATCGCGGACAAAAACGGCGCGAAGAATTACATTGCCCGGCTGGACGAGCTTCGAACGAAGGACATCGAGGAGACAAAAAACAAGATTGAAGCGAAGGCGCAGACGATCTCTGACACGTTCATGCGGGATTTTGTGGAAGTGGTGTATTCCAGAATCCGCAGCATGCGGGACCAGAAAGATGCCATCAATGCCATGCTGAAGGCACACAAGTTCGGCGACAAGAATTATTCACTGATCATGAAAGCCAGAAGCAGCGCGGATATGAAGGCGTTTTTTACGATCGCGCAGAAGATTGATGAACTCGGGTCGGCAGATAATCTGGAGCTGTATCTGAACATGAACAGCAACTTCATGCAGGAACAGGGAATCGCAGATGCATTTGAAACCTTCCGGGATACAGTTTTGAATGCAGATGATGTTACCGAGTATACGGACTACCGGAATTACTATACCTATGATTTTTTCATCAACGACGGACAGCACACAGCTTACCTGTCCAGGTCACAAGGCATCTATTCGGGCGGAGGAAAGCAGACGCCCTACTTTATCCTGCTGACGGCAGCACTTATGACAAGTTACCGGCGTGATGCCTGCTGCCTGAGAATTGCCTTTATTGATGAGGCGTTCGCTGCCATGGACGAAGACCGGATCCGCAGTATGATTGATTACTTCAATGATAATGGCCTGCAGGTGGTCTACGCCGCACCGGACAAGACGATGCACAACATTGCGCCGTACGTGGACACGACTGTGACAGTCGTCAAGAAGAACCGGAAGGCGGATGTCATCGACATGCAGGCACGTTGACGGATAACCGCCAGTACGGGGGCCCGGGTATCATGAAGCGAGGTACAGGCGGAATACAGACACGGATCGATGGATGTCCGCAGCGCGGAAAAACAGGATGCTGCGCTGCAAGGGGCAGGTACGGATCGATGGATGTCGGCAGCACGGCCAGGAGTAAGCGGAATACTGAGGAGGATGGATGAAGGCGGAGACTGGGCTGGACAGCTGGCAGAAATATTTAATCGGTAAAATGATCGATGCCTATGAGCGCACGGGAACATACCGGGGCGAAGCAAAGTGTAATCAGAACATCCGGATTCCGGTTACGGACATCTTCCCGGCATATGAGCAGGATAGTGTGAACCTTCAGGAGCTTCAGGCCTTTGAGGTATCCATGAGAAAGCTGGAACAGCTTACACCGATCCGGATCCAGTATAAAGACAAAAGAATTAAAGATGAGTTTTGTGCATTCCGTATAGCGGCCGCTGCTGTTGAACCGGCGCTCTATGAGCTTGCCGGCAGAAAGCCCAGAAGAGAGCTGCATGCCGGGCAGGTGGATCTCTATGAGCGGTATCAGAGGAAAGATTCTGTCCTGGATGCCTACGTCCGTGATCAGGAAGCGCTTCTACATGCAGATAAAAATGCCTGGTTTGAGCCGGACGTGGCAGAAAATGTCATGCAGACGGTGGATGCCATTGTTAATAACCGTGGAAATATTCTCTGCCGGGAACTTTCCATCTCGCTGTTTGGCGATACCAAATACATCGAAAAACACGGAGTCCTGTCAAAAGCGCTCCGTGTTCTGAAACAATACGGATCTTTTGATTTCGCAGAGACGGATTTTAACTCCAAAAAAGAATACGAGGAGGCCATTCTTGCGGAGTATGAGGTTTATGAAAATCCGGCCTATATCAATTTCAACGGGGATGGGGAGCTTGTCTTTCGAAACGGCGCCCGCCTGGAGTTGAAGGCGGGTACCCCGATTGCTGTACGGTCAGACTGCCTTTCGGATATCGTGACCATCCGTGTACAGGCGGACGCGATTCTGACGATCGAGAATCTGACCTCCTACAACCGACTGCAGACAGATGCATTCCAGCTGTATCTTGCCGGTTACCACAATCATGCCCGCCAGAAATTTTTGATGCAGATACACAGCCAAAACCCGGACGTACGCCGATGGCTTCATTTTGGCGACCTGGATCCGGATGGGTTCTGTATTCTGGAGAACCTGAGAAACAAGACAGGAATCGACTTCAAGGCCTTCCGGATGGATCTGACTTATCTGGAGAAGTACCATGCCTTTACGAAGAAATTGAATGCGAATGACCGGAAAAAGGCGGAAAACCTGATACAGGCAGGAAAGTATCGTGAAATTCTGCTCTATATGCTCGATCACGATGAAAAGCTCGAGCAGGAAATCATCAGCTGGAAGGAAGCGTTGTAAGGCATGTGAAGGGAGGAAAAAGAATTTGCACCCGACGTCGTAACATGGTATTATAAACCGATTCAATTTTCATACGGTATAATTGGAAACGTACACTTCTTCTGGTGATAACGAACAACACGTCCTCACAACACCGGAAGGAGTGTTTTTCTATGCCTGAAAATAAGCTTGAAAACTTTGTGTTTACAGTTATCATGGCCTTTCTGATGGTCTATGCGATGATTTGCTACAACATTGCGCTCAATATTGGCGGAATGAAGGATATCGTTTTCCTGATGGCATTTGGTGAACTTCGCATCATGTGGCCAGTGGCCATTGGCCTGGAACTGTTTGTCATGGAACGTCCAGTCATGGCGTTGACACAGCGTGTTATTACAGACGAAATGCCTTTCATTATGATCCTGCTGATTCGCTGTTCACTGACAGTCTGCCTGATGTGTCCGGCCATGAGCTTCGTTGCAACGCTTCTGTTCAAGAATTACCATGAAGCAGGACTTTCTGGAGTCTGGCTTCAGACGGCAGCGCTGAATTTTCCGATGGCGCTTTGCTGGCAGATCTTCTTTGCCGGACCGGCAGGAAGAGGAATTTTCAGATGTTTGTGTTCTTTCTGGCGGAAAAGACGGTCTGCAAGGTGACGAAGGAGGCATCGAATATGCTACAATCACTTTGCACGATGAAATCGACGGACAGGTTCCTTTCAGGAGAAAACGGTCATGGAAATATTCCTTACTGAACTCGAAACGTATATGTACAACATTGTTGAGGTGTGCACGAGCCTTCTCGAGTTCTTTGGCATTGTCGTTCTGGTAACTTCCGCCGTCCGGGCATTCATTCGATGGGCACGGCGTGACCGCAAGAATATCCGTCTCGACCTCGCGCAGGGCATAGCGCTTGCCTTGGAATTCAAGATGGGCGGCGAGGTTCTCCGTACGGTAGTCGTCCGTGAATGGTCTGAGCTTGGCATACTCGGGGCTATCATTGTACTCCGCGCGGTATTGACTTTCCTGATTCACTGGGAAATCAAGAATGAGAAGAAAGACATGGCGGAAAACACGACACGAAAACACGACACTGATGCCATTAGTTGAACAATGGATGCTTTTGAGAATGAACTATGATAGAATGAGTGCCCGAATGAATACAGACTCATAAGACAGACAGTAGATTTTCAAGGCTTCGGAGAATGCAATGTCAGAAATGACCTGGATGTTCTTCGGAGCCTTTCTATCGTTCAGGGGCATTTACACGGAGCAGGCTGTCGTCATCAGGGATCATATAGAGAGCAGACAGAATGGAGGCAGAGCACATGAGACAATTATTTTACACACCAGAATATGCCAAGACCGGGGATGTCATCCCATTTTATAACGAGAGGACAAAGCGGTTCGAGAATTACTATCTGAAAAACTGGAACCCGGATGCGCCAAAAGATCTGGCTTTCCATGGGTGGTACCGGATTGTGACGGAGGATCTCCGCACATATGTGGAAACACCGACCAAAATCCAGGGAGGAACGGGTTCGGTAATCTGCGTAGATGGCCTGTACCATATGTTCTATTGTACGTTTGACCGAGATCCGGCTGCTCAGTGGGCACGCCATGCAACCAGCATCGACCTGGTACACTGGAAAGATATCCCGGAGGAAAAGTTCGGGCCGGACGGAACAATATACCGCATGAGCGACTGGAGAGACCCGTTTGTTTTCTGGAATGAAGAGGATTCCTGCTGGTGGATGCTTCTTGCAGCAAGAGAAAACGGAAGGACAGAGCGCAATGGATGCGTTGCACTCTGCAAATCAAAAGACCTTTCACACTGGACTTATCAGAAGCCGCTGTATTCTCCGCATATGCACCAGGGAGCTTACGAATGTCCGGATCTATTCCGCATGGGGGACTGGTATTACCTGGTATTTTCCAGTTATACGGACGGATTTGCAACCTATTACCGGATGAGCCGCAGCCTTTCCGGACCGTGGATCAGGCCGGAAAGAGATACCTTTGACGGAAGGGCTTTCTATGCGGCTAAGACCGGGACAGATGGAAAGAACCGCTATATTTTCGGCTGGAATCCGACAAGGGGTGAAAATGGCTGGGGGTTCGATCCGGGAACCGATTTTGGAGCGGATTATAAGAGCTGGAACTGGGGAGGATCCATCGTGACGCACCAGCTTGTGCAGCATGAAGACGGAAGCCTTGGAACCAGGCCTGTTGAAAGCGTGGCAGAGGCATTTACGGCAAAAAAAACGGATTCATTCACACCGCTGACAGGGCAATGGACGATGGAGGCGGGAAAGGCATCATGCTTTGCGCAGGAAGGCTATTCCGCTGCAATCGGTTCTCTTCAGATTCCGGAGCAATGCTGTATCAGAGCTTCAATTCGTTATGAGGGGACGCCTCGGTCCTTCGGCCTGGCGCTACAGGTAGACGAACGGTTCGACTTTGGTTATTATCTGATGTTTGAACCGGATTTTTCACGGATCGAATTTCGTTCTGGGCTCCGGATGTATGAGCAGGGAGGCCAGATGTTCCCTTATGCGGTTGAGATGGAACGGCCTTTCCGCATGACCCCGGGGAAAACTTATCAGCTTGAACTTTATATACAGGGAAGCCTGGCAGTCTTATACATTGATCGGGATGTCGCGTTCGGATTCCGGATGTACAATTGGAAGAACCGCAGACTTGGACTGTTTGCGGCAGATGGCGGAATCTGTGTAAAGGATTGTGAAATACTGACAGAAGAGGAGAAGTGAATTCGTATGAAGGTTCGCATTGACAGAGAATACCTGTGGGTTCCAGTATGGGCCGGTACGAAAAAGGAATCATGGACATCAACACCATGAGGTCAGCCTGTGCAGCAACTCCTGGCTGGGGTATGAGAGCGGAGTTTGATTCTGCTCGACCATGATACAAGTGAGCCTGCTCTAATGAAAAGTGACTGCCGTCGATAAAACAATGACGGCAGTTTGCTTGCACAAGATGGCTGACTATGAACGAAAAATTTCAGAACAAAGAAGAACGGAAAGTGGATAATCATGACAGACTTGAAGAGATCGATGAGAAGTGATAATCCCCTGAATGGAAAGCATATCGTGTTCCTTGGCAGCTCTGTGACTTACGGAGCAGCTTCGAATGGGGTTTCGTTTGTGGACTTTCTGGCAGAGAAGATGGGCTGCAGGGTGACGAAGGAGGCAGTTTCGGGGACAACGCTGGTGGATGATGCGCCGGATTCCTATATCTGCAGGATGAAGAAGCTGAATCCGGAGATGAAGGTGGATCTGTTCGTGTGTCAGCTTTCGACAAATGATGCCACCCAGATGAAAGAACTGGGAGAGGCTTGCTGCACATATGACATGAAAGATTTTAATACGAAGACGGTTGCAGGTGCCATCGAATATATCATTGCCTACGCAAGGAAAACGTGGAATTGCCCTGTGGCGTTCTATACAAGTCCCAGATACGACAGTGCGCAGTACGCTGCCATGGTCGGACTACTGCAGACGATCCGGCGCAAGTGGGACATTGCGCTGATCGACCTGTGGAACGATTCGGTTTTCAATGACATCACAGCCGGGCAGCGGAGCCGGTATATGGCGGATCCGATTCATCCGACCAGGGAGGGCTATCTGGAGTGGTGGACGCCGTATTTTAAAAGAGTAATAGTTCCTGCGATCTCTTAAAGACAGGAAAATAGATGAATACGATTCTGGAGAATCTTCGAAGCAAGACTGGAATCGATTTAAATCGTTTAATATGATAGGAATAGGTTTTGACAGAGAACAAAAATGAGTTTAATATGAAGTGGACTTCAAATTGAACTAAAAAAGAGGTGTACCCATGACATATATCCATCGTTCTCTGGAAAGAAAGTTCCTTAAGATGAGTCATGCCTTTAAAGTGGTTATGGTAACCGGGGCGAGGCAGGTTGGAAAGTCTACGATGCTGAAGTATCTGGCACAAGACTCGGGTAGAACCTATGTGTCCATGGATGACGGCGATGTGCGGGAGCTTGCAAACCATGACCCGAAGCTGTTTTTTCAGATGTATCAGCCCCCTGTCCTCATCGATGAAGTCCAGAAGGCTCCAGCCCTGTTTGAGCAGATCAAGATCCTCTGTGATGAGAGTGAAGAGAGAGGCCGTTTCTGGCTGACGGGCTCTCAGAGTAAAAAGCTGATGAAGCAGGCAGGAGATTCGCTGGCAGGCAGGATCGGAATCCTGAAGATGTACAGCTTGTCAGCAAAGGAGCTGGAAGGCAGGCCGGATGACATTCCGGATAGCTACAGTCTTTCTTCGCTTCTACAGAGAAAGAAGGATCTTCCGGATAACAACATCCTGGATGTATATTCCCGCATATGGGAAGGCGGCATGCCGGATATGATATCGATGGATGCCGAAATTCGAAGAGAATACTGGAATTCTTACATTGATGCCTATCTCATGAGAGATGCAGTGGATGACAATGGAATTCTGGATACAGAAGGATTTAGGAAATTTCTAAGAGCCTGCGCTGCATTTTCCGGAGAGCTTGTTAATTATAATGATCTGGGAAATGCTGCCGGGGTGTCTGGTGCAACAGCAAAGGAATGGGCAAAAGTGCTTCAGACGATGGGTATTATCTTTCTTCTGGAACCCTACTATAACAATGAGCTGAAGCGCATGATAAAAACGCCGAAGCTGTACTTTTGCGATACCGGTTTATGTGCTTTCCTGTCTTCATGGACCAGCCGGGATACACTTTTGAATGGTGCGGCATCCGGCCATTATCTCGAGAATTATGTTGTCTCTGAGATGCTTCGCAATTCTTCTTACGGTGAGAAGAAGATCAATCTGAATTTCTACAGGGATACAAATCAGAAAGAAATTGACCTGGCTCTGGAAATGGATGGACAGCTGCATCCGTTTGAGATCAAGCGTGCAGCCTCTCCTGATCCCAAAGTAATCAGAGCTTTTTCGCTGCTTGCTAAAAGCGGAAAGGAAATCGGGCCAGGAGGGATTATCTGCATGGCTGCAAAGCCATTTCCGATTAATGCAGATAACAATTTAATACCTGTGAATCTGCTCTAAGGAAAAGCAGACTATCTTGCCCAGAACTGTCCGGATGCAACGGTAACGGTGTGGATTACGATGAGATTCAGAGAGTTCGCGGCAGGATACCATATCTTGCTGAATATGATCCTAGCCTTATGCCAGGAGGCAGCAGCAGGAAAGAGCAGTGATCTTAATCGATATGAGGGGCAGATGTTTCGTGTAGACACTGCTCTTTTTTTATGTAGGAGGTATAAAACATTGGAGGCAGCTCTTGATAATTATTAGTAATTATTCCTGTTTTCTGTTGTAAACTGGTTTGCAAGATGATACGATAAAAATGTCTTTTCAGAAGGAAGGAGGGAGTTGTATGTGGCTGTTATTTGCGATTGGCTCGGCTGTTTTTGCGGCACTGACATCGATTCTGGCAAAGGTTGGAATCGAGGGCGTGAACTCGAATCTGGCAACGGCGATCCGTACCTTTGTTGTGCTGGCGATGGCGTGGGGGATGGTATTCCTGACGCATGCAGAAAGCGGGCTTTCAAGTATCGGAAAGAAGAGCTGGCTGTTTTTAATTCTGTCGGGACTCTGTACCGGTGCTTCATGGCTATGCTATTACCGGGCGCTTCAGGTTGGTGAGGCCTCGAAGGTCGTGCCGGTCGACAAGATGAGCACCGTGCTGACGTTGATTCTGGCGTTTATCTTCCTGCATGAGACGATCAATGCCAAGTCGATCATCGGGATGCTTCTGCTTACGGCGGGAACCCTGGTTATGGTCATTTCCTAAGCGAGTCATCAGATTGATAGAATGAAGCAGCATTTCTATGACTGAACAGCTGCCGGAACTCTACGTGGGTACCGGCAGCTATTTTTATGGAGGCGACCGCTCATCATCGGGTGCGGAGCACGCGATGATGAGCGGAGTCGCCGTATCGGGATACTTTTTGTATTTTGAGACAGACATCATGAATATATTACAAAACATATTGACATACTCATATATTGTGCGTAGAATACAGTCTAATCCATAAAAACATATAAAACATACCAACGAAGTATGCATTAAAGAGGAGGGCTTTGTCATGAGAGGAAAAAGGGTTTTCGTCGGTCTGACCGCAGCAGCTGCTTTGACGGCGATCATATCGGGAAGTGCATATGCATATGATACTGTAAAGGACGGTGTGCTGACGGTGGGTGTAGAGGGGACATATCCGCCGATCACCTATCATGATGACAGCGGGGAGCTGACCGGATTCGATGTTGATGTGGCAAAGGCCATTGGCGAAAAGCTGGGGCTGAAGGTACAATTCGTGGAATCGGAGTGGGATTCTCTTCTGGCCTCCATTGATTCAGGACGGATTGACACTGTGATCAACGCGGTGTCGGTGACAGATGAACGGAAGAAAAAGTATGACTTTACCGATCCGTATGTTTCCCTTTATCGCCATGTCATCGTAAAGGGCGATAATGATTCGATCAAGTCACTGGACGACCTGAAGGGTAAGAAGGTGGCTGAGAATATTACGACGGAATATGCAGATCAGCTGGAAGCGCTTGGAGCGACGATTGTACCGATCGATACCATGCAGCAGGCTTTTGATCTGATCACCAGCGGAAGGGCAGACTTCACTTTGCTGGAGGATGTTCAGTTTGGACCTTATATGAAGGAACACCCGGATGCAGATCTGAAAATCGCATTTACGATTGACGGGAATAAGGATGATGTAGACCAGTTTGCGATTCCGACAAAGAAGGGAACCGATCTGAATGAAGCGATCAATGGCGCACTGAATACACTGAAAAAAGACGGGGAGCTTGGAAAGCTTTCAGAGAAGTATTTTGATGCGGATGTCATAGACTACGATTCAATCGGGGGAAAGAAGGAGGCTTCCGGGTCTGGTACAGAAGCAGAAACGGAGGGCGCTTCGGAAGCAGACACAGAGGGTTTGACAGCGGCGGAGTAAGAATCCTTTGTACAAGAGAAGGATCAGACAACATGAGCGGCAGACGGGACTGCCGATGAGGCAGTCGGACAGAATGACCAGACACAGAGGGTGATGACGATGGGAAGAATATCACAGATTAATCCGGAAACAGCGCCGGCGGAAGTGAAGGCGGCGATCTGGAAGCATATTGCGGAAGGACGGAAGATTACGAATGAAAAAAGAACGCTTCTTCACAATGTGAATGCGTTTAACGCGGTGGAGGTTGCCTCCTATGCGCTTGATGATGACCTGCAGAAACTGATTGGAAAGCTGGACGGGGATCTGTTTGAATATGCTGTGTCGGTTTCAAATGACTGCCTGGTCTGCACAACATACTTCAGCAGGCTGCTCCGGGAGGAGCATGGCATCGATCCGAAGCATTTTCACCTGACGCACAGACAGGAAATGCTGATGAACTTCGGGAAAAAGGTCGGACATGCGCCGAAGGAAATCACGGATGAAGAGTTCTTCGCGCTGAAGGATGAGTTTCTGAAAAATGGCGGAAAAGACGGGGAACCGGTGGATGAGGAGAAGGCAGAAGAGATTATGGTTGTCCTCACAGCCATGGGCGTCATGATGGTTGCGAACAACTATGTCAATGACATCCTGAAGGTTGATTTGTGAGAAGCAGGAGACTGGTATGAGTGATCGCTTGATCAAGATTCTGATTGATTCCTTCCCGAAAATTCTGATCCCGGGTCTTCGTATGACGATCCCGTTGACACTGGCATCTTTTGCCGTGGGATTTGCCATTGCGCTGGCGCTGGCATTGATTCAGGTTGCGAAGGTTCCGGTTTTAAACCAGATCGCAAAGATATACATCTGGATCTTTCGTGGGACTCCTCTTCTTGTGCAGCTGTTTATCATTTTCTTCGGACTGCCGGGCCTGGGCGTGATGCTGGACGCATTCCCGGCAGCAGTGATTGCATTCGGAATGAATCTTGGCGCCTATAACGCGGAGGTTCTGAGGTCTGCAATTCAGGCAGTTCCGGCAGGGCAGAGCGAGGCGGCGGCTCTGGTCGGAATGACATACCCCCAGATAATGATCCATGTGGTACTGCCGCAGGCGTTCCCCATTGCCTTCCCGCCGCTCTTCAATTCCCTGATTGGTCTTGTGAAGGACACGTCACTCGCTTCAAGCATCACGGTCATAGAACTCTTTACGGCTGCCCAGCAGATAGCGGCCAGGACATTTGAGCCCTTCGCCCTGTACTGTGAGGCAGCAGTGATTTATTTGATCTTCTGCACCGTTCTGACAGGGCTTCAGGGATGGCTGGAGAAGAAGCTGGTGTGGAAGACGCCGGAGGAAAAAATGGTTGGCGCGCCGGTGGCAGACTGATGGAAGGAATGGCGGAAGGATGCTGGAAGTAAAAAATCTATACAAGTCCTTTGGTTCCAACCAGGTACTGAAGGGCATTGACATCAAGGTCGACCGAGGGGAGGTCGTGGCAGTTCTGGGATCTTCCGGATCGGGCAAGACGACGATGCTCCGCTGTACAAGCTTTCTGGAAAAAGCGGATTCCGGGGAAATGATTTTTGACGGAAGCCATTATGAGATGGAGAAGATTGGACGCAGAGAAATCCATCAGCTCCGTATGCACATGGGGTTCGTCTTTCAGTCTTTCAACCTGTTTGCGAATCGAACTGCGCTTGGGAATGTTATGAGCGGGCTCTCGATTGCCCGGAAGGTTCCCAAAAGTGATGCGGAGAAGATCGCCAGGGAGATGCTTTCAAGGGTTGGAATGCTAAATCGGGCGGATTATTATCCGGCGCAGCTTTCAGGCGGACAGCAGCAGCGGGTTGCAATTGCAAGGGCAATTGCAGCCAATCCAGTCGTGGTCCTGTTTGATGAACCAACCAGCGCCCTTGACCCGGAACTGACAGGAGAAGTTCTGGATGTCATGAAAAAGCTTGCTGAGGATGGGATGACGATGGTCGTTGTCACCCATGAGATGCAGTTTGCGCAGGAAGTGGCCGATCGGGTCGTGTTCATGGATAAAGGCGTTGTCGTGGAGGAAGCTCCGGCGAAACAATTTTTTTCCGCACCGAAACAGGAGAGAACACTCCAGTTCCTGCGGAGAACGATGAGAGATTACACGTATAATATCTGATTACTTCAGGCATGAATCACGGATTTTATCCGAGCTGCCTGAAAAAGCCCGGGTTCATCTGCGGCGGAGAACGGAGAAGGTTCTTCGCCGTTTTTTATGGAGGCGACCGCTCATCATCGGGTGCGAAGATCACACTTCGTGCTGTTTATCTGTCCGGAATCGGATATAATAAACAGTAGCTGTCAGGTGACAGGTACAACCCCTGAGGCATAGGAGGCAAGAAATGCGAAAGATTCTGATCGTGATTGATATGCAGAAGGACTTTATCGATGGTGCACTTGGAACGAAGGAAGCGGTGGCGATTGTCCCTGCTGTTGTTCGCAAGATCAAGTCCTATCCGGCAGAGGATGTTTACGCGACAAGGGATACTCATCCGGAGAATTACCTGGACACGCAGGAGGGGAGATATCTTCCGGTCAGACACTGCATCAGAGGGACGGAAGGATGGCAATTGTGCAAAGAAGTTGCTCCGCTGATTCCGGAAGGGCACATCTTTGACAAACCGACTTTTGGATCGACTGAGCTGGCAGAGGCTGTCAGGAAGATGGCAGAACGGGAGGAACTGGAGGTCGAGCTGGCCGGACTCTGCACGGACATCTGTGTGGTTTCCAATGCACTGCTTCTGAAGGCGGTGCTTCCGGAGATGAAGATTTCCGTGGACGCTTCCTGCTGCGCAGGCGTGACGCCTCAGAAGCATGAGGCAGCGCTCGAGACGATGCGTTCCTGCCAGATTCAGGGAATCTGAAGGCGTATGTACCGCTGGCGCTGGAGCCGGTCAGCATGGATGGCTGCAGGAGCTGGTCAGCATGGATGGCTGCAGGAGCTGGTCAGCATGGATGGCTGCGGCTGATGGCTGCGGGAGCCGGGTGACAGAAAACAGGGTTCAGAAAGGAAAGGATTATGCAGTTTGATACAGATATATTTGCACAGTTTGACAAAAAGTGGGCGCTGCTGACAGCGGGAGACAAGGAGAAGTTTAATACCATGACGATCAGCTGGGGAGGGCTCGGTACGCTCTGGGGAAAGCCGGTTGCCACCGTCTATGTACGGGAGTCCCGCTATACGCATGAATTCATGGAAAAGGGAGATTATTTCACGGTCAGCTTCTATCCGGAGTCCTGCAGAAAGACGCTCAGCGTCCTGGGGTCAAAATCCGGGAGGGACATGGACAAGATGCATGCGTCCGGACTGACGCCAATAGAGGCAGGCAGGACCATGACATTTGCAGAGGCAGAAGTGACACTTGTCTGCAGGAAGCTGTTCAGGCAGAAGCTGGAGACGGCCAGTATACCGGAGGATATCGTGGAGAAGTTCTATGAGGGCCAGACAGCTCATGATATGTTTATCGGGGAAGTCGTGGATCTGCTTTCATTCCGCACGCCTGCTTCAGAAGAAAGGCATCTCGGAGGTAGATAAAAGCTACTGGACACAGAAGGGATGGCTGGGAAGCGCAAGGCCATGGAAGAGCTGAGAAAGCCGGACAGGACAGGAGAATGCTGCAAAGCCTTTTTCCACCTTCCGGGGTTGTTTGAGTTTTATGATCTGTATCAGGTGTTTCTGCCATTATTCCGGAGACACAGGGAATATTTCTATGACTGGTGCGAAATCGGTTCGATCTATGGCGCGCCGGCGGACTGCCTCTGGGGCGGCGGTCGTGTCGGCGGCGGGGAGCGTGCGCCGGAGGAAGTCCTTGCATTGACACAGGAGTATGGAATTTCAGCCAGGCTGACGCTGAGCAATTCGCTGCTTCGGAAGGAACATCTGGCTGATGCCGGATGCAACCGGCTCTGCGGGGTCTTCAGCAAGGCACAAAGTCCTCAGAGCGGAGTCATTATCCATTCGGATCTGCTTCTGGGATATCTCCAGAAGCAGTATCCGGGCTTTTACTATGTTTCGTCTACCACAAAAGTGCTGACGCAGTTTTCTCAGCTTGAGGGTGAACTCAGACGGGATGACTTCCGCTATGTAGTACCGGACTTCCGCCTGAACAAAGCCTTCGGCAGACTCCGGAGTCTGCAGTCTCATTTGAAAGACAAGGTGGAGTTTCTATGCAACGAATGCTGCTGGTTTGGCTGCACGGACAGAAAAAGGTGCTATGAGGCCGTCAGCAGAAGAAACCTGAGCAGTACGGCGCCGGAATTTTGCTGTAAGTCACCCGGTGCGGACGAGGGATACCGGTTTTCGAAGGCCATGGAGAATCCTGGCTTTATCAGTGTGGACGATATCCGGAACCGCTATATGCCGATGGGCTTTTCCAACTTCAAGATTGAAGGCCGGGGCCTTGGAAGCGCCCTGGTACTGGAGTTTCTGCTGTACTACCTGACAAAGCCGGAATATCAGATCCATGTCAGGGAGCACGTCTATCTTGATAATATGCTGGATCTGTTCTGACAGAGGCCACCCAGCATGTCCGGGAATGAGCGTGAATACAGGAGTGAGGCCTGAGATTCTTCAGCGAAGGAGCGGCTCAGATTTCAACCGGAATCCGCTGCTGCGCGATCCTGCAGTGGACACTGCAAGGTGGAGCAATGATCAGATGATCAACAGGATGGGAGTTATAATGAAAAAAGACCGGGATTTTATCTGGACGCCGCTTTCCGTGGAACACATCGTCCAGGATGAATGGATTGACTTCCGGAAGGTGAAATACCGCTATCCGGACGGGAGAGTGTTTGAGCCATTTTATCAGTACAGCCGCAGAAGCTATTCCGTCATCGTTCCGGTGACGGAGGATGAGCGTTATCTGTGCGTCCGCCAATTCCGGCACGGAATCGGGGAGGTTACAACCGAGTTCCCGGCAGGAGGGATCGAGCCGCGGAAAACGGAGGGCTCAGAGGGGGCAGAATCGACATACGGCGGGGACACTGAGATGGAGGATGCTCTGATCTGCGCGAAGAGAGAGCTGGAGGAGGAGACAGGGTACGTGTCGGACAAATGGACACATTTGATTACGATTCCTTCCAACGCGACAGTAGCGGATAACTACGCCCATGTCTATCTGGCCAGGGACTGCCGGAAGATTACCGGGCAGCGTCTGGATGAGACAGAGGATCTGGAGGCGGAGCTGCTGACCGGAGAGGAGATCGAGCATCTGATCCAGGCCGGAAAGTTCCAGCAGAGTGTCCATGTGATGGCTTATCTGCTGGCGCAGCGCGTCCTTTCCTGACAGACAGGCCATGGCAGACAGGCACTGCCGTCAAACCTGCAGGGTCTCCATCGCGGCGTTTACAGGGAATCCGCCATCTGTGCTTCCTTGTTCAGCGTGAAGACATTCTTCTTATAGGAAATCAGTCCCTCCCGCTGCATTTTGCTCAGCTCATTGGAGAGGGCGCTTCTGTCGACGCTGAGATAATCTGCGAGCTGCTGCCTGTCGAAGGAGATTGCAAAGTGCGTGCTTCCGTGGATGAGTGCCTGCTCGGACAGGTAGGAGAGGAGGCGCCCGCGGAGGGACTTCGGGGCGATGTGCATCATCCGGCTGGACAGATTCAGACTTTTCTGGGCCAGAATCCGAACCAGGTTGTGAACGAGCCGCTCATGAAAGCTGCATCCATTCTGGCAGACATTCAGAAGCTTGTTCAAGTCGAGGAAAAGAATCCGGCACGGCTCAGCAGCGACGACATCACAGAGCAGCTCTTTGCCTGGAATGGCAGCGTAATTCTCCGCAAAGATCCGGCCCTGTTCGATATGGCCGAAGATGTTGCTGCTCCCCCAGTAGAAGTTAACGACGATGTTGACGCTTCCGGATTCCACCATGCCGATTTCATGAACCGGATCCCCGGCTCGGAGAATCAGCTCGTTTTTCTTATAAGCTTTTTCATGTGTTCCGAGGCATGAAAGCATCTGGCGGATTTCGCCTTCGCGGATGCCATGGAACAGAGGGGTTGCAGAAAGCATTTGAATGTCCATATTTATCCTCACATGTTGTCGTAACAACGTCTATGTAATGAAAAGTATAGTAATCTATGGTCAACAGGTCAAGAAAGGAAAGACTTGAGGAACCGTAGGAAGGATACAAAAGCGGATGCGTTTCGCTGAGATGATTTGGAGGAAAAAAGATGTGCGATAAGATGTTTTGTTACCAGTGTCAGGAAACAGCAAGGGGAACAGGATGCACAGTGTCCGGTGTCTGCGGAAAGAAGCCAGAGGTCGCACGGATGCAGGATCTGCTGATCTATGTCACAAAGGGATTGTCCTGCGTGACGACAAGGCTTCGCGAGGAAGGCAAGGCTGTGAAGAGCGATGTCAACCATCTGGTTACGGTGAATCTCTTTACAACGATTACCAATGCGAATTTTGACAAGGATGCGATTGCAGACAGGGTGGCAAAGACGCTCGTGACGAAGGAGGAGCTTCTTCAGCAGCTCACAGATCGCAGCGGCCTTCCGGATGCAGCACTTTGGAATGGCGACAGAAGCGAGTATGAAGAGAAGGCAGCATCTGACAAGGTCGGTGTCCTGGCTACAGAAAATGAAGACATCCGCAGCCTGAGAGAGCTGATCACCTATGGCCTGAAGGGACTTGCTGCATACTCGAAGCATGCGAATGCGCTTCTTCAGGACAATGAAGAGATTGATGCGTTCATTCAGAAGGCGCTTGCAAAGACACTGGACGATTCCCTGACAGTGGATGATCTTGTTGCCCTGACGCTGGAGACCGGCAAGTATGGCGTTGATGGCATGGCACTTCTGGATGCTGCGAATACAGGCGCGTATGGCAATCCGGAGATTACCACGGTAGATATCGGTGTTCGCAGCAATCCGGGCATCCTTGTTTCTGGTCATGACCTGAAGGATCTGGAACAGCTGCTTGAGCAGACCGAGGGAACAGGAGTGGATGTCTACACGCACTCTGAGATGCTTCCGGCTCACTATTATCCGGCATTCAAGAAGTACAAGCACTTTGCAGGCAACTACGGCAATGCATGGTGGAAGCAGAAGGAGGAGTTTGCGTCCTTCAATGGCCCGATCCTGATGACAACCAACTGCGTCGTGCCGCCGGCTGATAGCTACAAGGACAGACTGTGGACAACCGGCGCTGCAGGCTATCCGGGATGCCGTCATATCGATGGCGCGTATGGTGAGGTGAAGGATTTCTCTGCGATCATTGAGCAGGCAAAGACCTGCCAGCCGCCGAAGGAAATCGAAACCGGAAGCATTGTCGGCGGTTTCGCGCATGAGCAGGTGTTTGCGCTGGCGGATAAGGTTGTCGATGCGGTTAAGTCCGGTGCGATCCGCAAGTTTGTCGTCATGGCAGGCTGCGACGGCCGCATGAAGTCCAGAGAGTACTATACCGAGTTTGCCAAGAAGCTGCCGAAGGATGTTGTCATCCTGACTGCAGGATGCGCAAAGTACAAGTACAACAAGCTGAACCTTGGCGATATCAATGGGATCCCGCGCGTGCTTGATGCAGGCCAGTGCAATGATTCCTATTCTCTTGCACTGATCGCCCTGAAGCTCAAGGAAATCTTCGGACTGGACGATATCAACGATCTTCCGATCGCGTTCAACATTGCATGGTATGAGCAGAAGGCTGTCATCGTTCTGCTGGCGCTGCTGTATCTCGGCGTGAAGAATATTCATCTTGGACCGACGCTTCCGGGCTTCCTGTCCCCGAACGTTGCAAAGGTTCTGGTTGACAACTTTGGCATCGCCGGAATCGGAACGGTTGATGATGACCTGAAGTTGTTCTTCGGAGAGACTGCCTGATTCGAACTCCGTATGACGACCATCAGCAAACGACGGCGCTTTGTTCCGCTGAGCCGGCAGTGTTCGCTGAGCTGAACTCCATATAAGTACTACAGCAACCCCTGCTGGCTCTCACCGGGTATGGTGACAGCCGGCGGGGGCTTTGACATTTCTCTGAAACAGGTGCATGATGAGGGACGCGAAAATAAAAGAAGAAACAGGAGAGCAGTCGCTTATGGATGATCAGATGGGGATTCACATGGAGAGACAGACAGACGCACAAGCAGGCATACGCAGTGAAGCGAGGAGACGGAGGCGCCGGCTGATCGCTGCGGGCATTCTGATCCTGCTGTTCGCATTCGGCACTGTGATCAATGAATCAGACTTTCTCGGGCGGGATCGTACAACAGCAGTGCAGTACCTGGAGGTGTACAGTGCTTTTCCACTTTTGCTCGTGTATATTGTGCCGTTCTGCCTGGTGATGAAATATCTCTGCTCAAAATATGAAATGCACAAGGGGGATCTTCTGATCGCCGGTTTCTGCGGGGCATTTATTCCGGCGGCTCTTGCAGGAAACCTGAATGATGCGTTTGCGGAGATGATGTCCCATCTGATGGGGCATCTTTATTCAGACGCGTGGATCGGGTCTGCAGGAACCGGTATTCTGGAGGAGCTTCTGAAGCTTGGGACGACAGGACTTCTTCTATATGTGCTCGGAAGAAGATCCCTGAAGGAGTATCTGGGCATCGGCATGTGCGTTGGGATCGGCTTCCAGATCGAGGAGGATGTGTCCTATATTACAGACAGCGGGTTTCAGAATGCAGATCAGGCTTTCCCGGCTGCGCTGGACAGAGTCTCGGCTTGCTTTGGCTCCCACTGGGCTTATGCAGCGGTTACGGCTGCCGGACTCTATCTGATTGCAAGGGGAAGCGGCAGACACCACAGGAGGAAGGGATACGGGCTGATTCTTCTGGTGATGGTTGATCATTTCCTGTACGATACGCCGCTGAGCAATTCACTGCTCATCAATGGGCTTCTGACAGTCGCGGTGGTGCTGCCTGTGCTGCTGTTCTTTCAGAAGCCCGGAGATGAGGCGTGCTGACAGGAGACGTTGAAGGGAGCCCCCATGGTTATATGGGGGCTTACGATTGTCTTACTTATGATAGAGCTTCTGGGTCTCGTACTTTGGCTCGCAGGTGAGGTTGACGCCGAGCTTTTTGAAGACGCCCTCGTCAATCTGAGACAGAATGACGGAGGAGTGCGCCTCCAGACCCTTCAGTTCCGCCAGCTTTCCGATCGCTGCAGCAGCATTCCGGTCGCTGACGCCGGCGATCGCAAGCGCGATGAGAATCTCGTTGAGGTGAAGCAGAGAGCTGCCATCGCTTCCGAGATGTTTCACCTTCATGTCCATGATCGGGTCCAGGACGGTCGGCGAGAGCAGCTCGATGCTGTCGTCGATATCGGCGAGATATTTCAGGGCGTTCAGAAGAAGGGCGGAGGAGGCACCGAGCAGGGCAGAGGTTCGCCCGGTCAGAATCTTTCCGTCCTCCATCTGCATGGCAGCGGCCGGGGCGCCTGTCTGTTCCGCCTTCAGATTGGCGGCCTGCACGCAGGGACGGTCTGATACAGAGATACCGGCCTTTTTCATCAGCAACTCAATCTTCCGGACGGGTTTGTCGCTTCCGTTTCCGCGGCGTCTGTCGCACAACGCACTGTAATATCTGCGGATGATTTCCTGGTTCGCTGCCGCGCACACAGTCTTGTCATCGCTGATGCACAGGCCGACCATGTTGACGCCCATGTCGGTGGGAGACTGATAAGGAGAGGTTCCCTGAATCTTATCGAAGATGGCATTCAGAACCGGGAAGACTTCCACATCCCGGTTGTAGTTGACGCAGGTCTTTCCATAAGCCTCGAGATGGAAGGGGTCGATCATGTTGACGTCGTCAAGATCAGCCGTTGCGGCCTCGTATGCCAGATTCACCGGATGGTTCAGCGGCAGATTCCAGACCGGAAATGTCTCAAACTTCGCATATCCGGCCTGGACGCCGCGCTGGTGTTCATGGTACAGCTGGGACAGGCAGGTCGCCATCTTGCCGCTTCCAGGTCCAGGCGCGGTGATGACGACAAGCGGACGTGAGGTCTCGATATAGTCATTCCTCCCGAAACCCTCGTCGCTGACGATATAGGGGATATCGGACGGATATCCGGCAATCGGGTAGTGGCGGTAGACACGCATGCCAAGGTGCTGGAGTTTTTTTTCATAGGCAATCGCGGACGGCTGGTTGTCGAAGCGGGTCAGGACGACGCCGCTTACAAGCAGTCCGAAACTGGTGAAGGCATCTGCCAGCCGCAAGACATCCATATCGTAGGTGATGCCGAGATCTCCCCGAACCTTGTTTTTTTCAATGTCGGCTGCGTTGATCACGATGATGATTTCTGCCTGATCCTTCAGCTCCCGCAGCATCGTAATCTTGGAGTCCGGGTGAAAGCCTGGAAGGACCCGGGAAGCATGAAAATCATCAAACAGCTTGCCGCCGAATTCCAGGTAAAGCTTGCCGCCGAACTGGCCGATCCGATCCCGGATATGCTCAGACTGAATCTTCAGATACTTCTCATTGTCAAAGCCGATCTTCATTTACCATGCACTCCTATCTCCAAAATTCCGTAAAAATGTGCATCATCGCATACATTCCGAAAAACTTTTGACTTGATTGTAATTGACCTGCAGGGGATTGTAAAGCGTGCGGCGGGGCGGGAAAATCGAATATATTTTTTGTGATGCCGGGGGATGGTCAGATCATAGGACCGGCAGGTTGTTTTTTTCGGAATCTCCGGATGAGAAACGGGATCTCCCATACCAGCATGCCAAGCCAGCCAGCAAGGCAGCCATATGGGACGGCTGCGATGTCCATATGTACCTTCACAATCAGCACAAAGGTTGTGATGAAGCGGATGGACATGTTGACGATTGAGCTGGCCAGGGTGATTTTCAGGTCACCGACTCCGCGGAAGAATCCCTGGATTGCATTGGTCAGGGCGGGGAGCGTATACATCATGCAGATGAGGCGGAGGTATACTTCGCCTTCTGAGACAACCTTCTGATCCTGAGTGAAAAGATACATGGCCCGGGACGCGGCGATGAAGAGAAGGCCGCCGACAAGGGCGCCATACACGATATCTGTCAGAGCGCCGCCTGCAAATGCTTTTCGGATACGTTTTTTGTCCCGTGCGCCCCAGTTCTGCGCAATCACAGATGCCATTGCGTTCGCAATGCTGCGGGTTGGAATGAGGGCAAAATCATCGACCCTGTTCGCGGCGGCAAAGGCGGCTGTCGTGCTCATTCCGAGGGAATTCACAGCGCCCTGGACGCCCAGGATTCCGAGCTGTACCGTTGCCTGCTGGATGGCAGAGACAGAACCGTACTGGAGCGTTCTCCGGAGGACGGACATATCAAAGACGAACCATGCTTTCCCGAGGTTCAGAACAGGGACATGGCTTCTGATATACAGTATACACAGCAGGCAGCAAAAGGCCTCGCTCAGAACGGTTGCTGCAGCAGCTCCATTTACACCCAGATGGAACACGACAATTAGAAGAAGATCGCCGCCGATGTTTGTCAGGGCACTGATTGCCAGGAAGATGAGAGGTGTTTTTCCGTCGCCGAGCGCCTGCATCGTCGAGGAGAGATAGTTGTAGAGAAAGGTGAAGATCAGTCCGTATGAGATTGTCCTGAGGTAGCCGGATGCCAGCGGAAGAATGGAAGGATCGACATGAAGCAGACGCAGAATGCCGCTGGCGCAGATGGATACAGCAAGGCTGAGCACAAGAGAGCAGGCGGCGCCGGCCAGGAGCGCTGTCGAAATCTGTTTTCTCAGACGGGGGTAATCGCCTGCGCCGAACATCGTGCCAATCAGGACACCGGTTCCAAGCGTTGTCCCGCGAAGAAGCATGATCAGAAGCGTCATCAGCGGATTGCTGGTTCCAACAGCGGCGAGAGCTTCAGGACCCAGAAAACGGCCAACGATGATACTGTCCACGGCATTATAGGTTAGCTGCAGGTAGTTGGCCAGGATAAAAGGGATCGTAAACTGGATCATAGGCATGACCAGCCTGCCTTTCGTAAAGTCATGAACCATGGCGCATTCCTCCAGTGTGAAATCAGCTGCTGCGGGTAGTATAAAAATGAGTTCGATCAATATAACGTTTTCCACTATAGAATCAGGAGCGAAATTCTGTCAAGCTGGCGTGCAGTCCGGGCAGCAGAACCTGGAACTGGTCCGCAGGAGAAGCAGACAAGGTCGTTTGGAAACTTCCATCTGGAAAGATGAAGACCCCAGGGAGGACAGAACGGGACTTGTATGTTACAATCACTGGGAAGCTGAACAATGCAGGGCGGACGCCCTGGCCTGATACAAAGATTGGTTGTAGTTTATGCGTATTTCATTAAGTAGGGACAGAGCGTTCCTACGGAAGCTGACATCCCTTACGATCCCGATTGCCCTTCAGAGTCTTCTTCTGGCATCGGTGTCCGCGGCGGATGCGTTCATGCTCGGCAGGCTGGATCAGAATTCGATGGCAGCCGTGTCGCTTGCGACGCAGGTGCAGTTCATTATGACGATGTTCATCATGGCGGATACATCCACGGGGTCTGTCCTGGCTTCGCAGTACTACGGGAGAAGGGATGAGCAGACGGTCGGCGATATCTTCAACATGATGCTCCGGTCTATGACGGTCATCGATGTGATGTTCTGGGCGCTCTGCTGTTTTTCGCCCCGCCCGCTGATGCTGTTTTTCACCAGTGACCCTGTCCTGATCGACATTGGCTGCCGGTATCTCCGCATTGCCGGCTGGTCGTATCTGCTGGTAGGATTTTCTCAGTGCTACCATACGGTGATGAAGATTCCGGGGCATGCCAGGATGAGTATGTGGATCTCCCTGGCATCGGTTTTGTCCAATATCATCCTGAACGCAGTCCTGATCTTCGGCCTCTTCGGGGCACCGGCACTCGGACCGGAGGGAGCCGCCATTGCGACGCTGATCTCACGGGTCATCGAGCTTGCCTGGTGCGTCCTGGTTTCGATGCGGAAGGGCTATATCCGGCCGAATCCGGCAAGGCTTCTGTATTACCGCAGAGAGCTGGTCATCGATTCGCTGAAGATCGCGGCGCCTGTCCTTGGCTCCGCGCTTCTGTGGGGAATCGGGTTCACTTCCTATACGGCTATTGTCGCGCACATGGGATCGGACGCAGCCGCGGCGAATTCCATCGCATCCGTCGTGCGGGATCTGATCTGCTCGCTGTGCAATGGTGTGGCAACGGCTGGCGGGATCATCCTGGGCATTGAGCTGGGAGCCGGAGAGATGGATACAGCGCGGACGGATGGGAGAAGACTTCGCGACCTGTCCTTTGTGATCGGAATTCTGTCCATGGTGGTGCTTCTTGCGCTGACACCGGCTGTTGTTCATCTGATGAAGATGACACCGGAAGCGAAGTCCTACCTGACAGGGATGATGATGATCCAGGCCGTCTACATGATCGGACGGTGTGTCAATACCGTGACCATCAACGGTGTATTTTACACCGGAGGAGACGCAATCTTTGACACATATTCGCTGATTGTGATGATGTGGTGTATTGCCATTCCGGCTGCGCTGCTGGGAGCATTTGTCTTCCACTGGCCGGTTCTGGTGGTCTACAGCTGCACCTGTGTGGACGAGGTCGGGAAGATCCCATGGGTGATGGTACACTTCAGAAAGTACAAGTGGCTGAAGAATCTCACGAGAGACTGAAGCCCCAGGCAAAATGGGTCAGGGGCATCTTTCAGGCTGCCTTCTTTACATATTCGTTTGGAGCCTTGGAGGGCGCCCGCAGCGTGATTGCTGCGGACGCCCTTTTCTTTTAGTCTTCAACAGAAATCAGTTCGATGTGGAAGTTCAGTTCCTTGCCTGCCATCTCGTGGTTGGCGTCAAGAGTGATGTTCTCGCTGTCCATCGAGGTGACACGAACCGGGAAGGAGTGTCCGTAGTCATCCCGCAGGAAAACCCGCTGCCCAAGAGTCAGGTTCTCGGATCCGGGAAGATCTGCGATCTTCAGCGCGATGACATTGTCCGGATCCGGCATGCCATAGGCGTCCTCCGGCATCAGGTGAATATCCACGACGTCGCCGGGCTCCATGTCGACGACAGCCTTGTCGAACCCAGGAATCATCATGCCGGTCCCGCTGACAAAGGAGAGCGGTTCGCCGCGATCGTACGAGGAGTCGAACTGTGTCCCGTCATTAAAGGTCCCCCTGTAATGGACATGAACCGTCTTTCCGGCATTCTTTCCATCCAGGATAACTTCCATGTGACTGCCGCAGCCGCCACATCCGCCGCAGCCACCGCCGCAGCCTTCATCGCTTCCGCAGCAGCCCTCTCCATCTTCCTGATTGCCTCCACAGCATCCTTCTGCAGATTCACTGCTGCCATCAGGAGACTTGCTGCCGCAGCAGCCTTCTTCGTGGTTTCCGCAGCTGCCGGAATCCGGTTCGCCTGCTTTCTCATGGTGGTGGTCACAGTTTGCTTCTCCCGGCTGAAGCTTTCCGAGAAGGAAGGAGATAGCAGCCTCGTCAGCGTCTCCTGAAATGCCGGGATATACATCAATCCCCGCAGATGAAAGGGCGTTCATCATGCCCTGCCCGAGTCCGCCGCAGATGACGGCCCTCACATCCAGCTCTGCGAGGAGGCCGGCAAGTGCCTCATGGCCGGTATCCCCTGCATCGATCACTTCGGAGGAGACGATCTTTCCGTCCTCGACGGTATAGAGCTTGAACTGCTTCGATTTCCCGAAGTGCTGAAAGACGTTTCCCTCTTCATATGGTATTGCGATACGCATACATTCATTCCTCCTGTTATCACACGTATTCAATTCATGACTTCCAGTATAGGGGACTGATGCCGGCCCGGTCAACAGGGGAAATCAAATGGGCAAATTCTGATCGATACATTTCAATGTTTTGCCAAGCATAGAAAAATGGCTGAATGAGCAGCCTTGTATGATATAGTAATAGAAACAATGTGTGGCTGCGTGATTTCGCTTAAGATCTCAGGAGAGATACTGACGGGGCCGGTCAGCCACAGACCAGTACGAGGAGGTTGGTTCAGTCATGACATACAAGGAACTGCTTGAGCAGGCAAGAACCTGCATCGGGCCGCACTGCAAGGCCTGCCCGGTATGCAACGGCAAGGCTTGCGGAAACACGATGCCGGGACCGGGGGCAAAGGGTGTCGGGGATGTTGCGATCCGGAACTATGAAGCCTGGCAGAAGGTGCGCATCAATCTGAATACGATTGCAGAGAACAAAGAGCCGGACACGGGATTTGACTTCTTCGGGAAGAGGATAAAGTATCCGATCTTCGCGGGCCCGGTTGGAGCGGTCAATCTGCACTATGGAGACAAGCTGGATGATATCCGGTACAATGACATCCTTGTCAGGGCATGTAGGGAAGCCGGAATCGCTGCCTTCACAGGGGACGGAACGAACGCGGAGGTCATGAAGGCCGCCACGGCCGCGATCCGCGCGGCAGGAGGAGCCGGCATCCCGACCGTGAAGCCGTGGGATGTCGATACGCTGAAGGAAAAGTTTGCGCTGGTGAAGGAGTCCGGATCGTTTGCGGTCGCCATGGATGTCGATGCGGCTGGGCTCCCATTTCTGCAGGGACTTCAGCCGCCGGCCGGGAGCAAGACGGTGGAGGAGCTGGGGGAGATTGTCCGGATGGCCGGGAAGCCGTTCATCGTCAAGGGCGTGATGACGGTGAAGGGAGCCTTGGATGCAAAGGCGGCTGGCGCGTCAGCCATCATTGTCTCCAATCACGGCGGTCGTGTGCTGGACCAGACGCCGTCGACTGCGGAGGTGCTGGAGCAGATTGCGGATGCGGTGAAGGGATCTATGCTGGTGCTGGTGGACGGCGGAATCCGTTCGGGCGTCGATGTCTTCAAGGCGCTGGCACTTGGGGCGGATGCGGTGCTCATTGCTCGGCCGTATGTGACAGCAGTGTACGGCGGAGCCGAAGAAGGCGTGAAGCTTCTGACGGAAAAGCTTGGAAAGGAGCTTGCGGACACGATGAAGATGTGCGGCGTCTCCTCTCTTTCCCGGATTGGGAAGGATAACCTGTTTCTGCCGCAGAGCAGGTACGTAAGGTTCTGAAACGATGCTTCTTGAGATCAGCAATGCTTCTGTGAGCAGGGGCGGACATACGGTTCTGGAGGATTTCTCCTTCAGTATACGGGGGACAGAGAAGATTGCCGTAGTAGGAAAAAATGGAGCCGGAAAGTCTACGCTTCTTGAGGTGCTTGACGGAAGCTGCCGGCCTGACACAAGAGACGGACACCCGGAGGCGGAAGTTCATGTGTCCAGGGCGGTGACGATTGGCCGTTTTTCCCAGACGGCTGCGCCGGAGGATGCAGAAAAGACGCCGGAGGTGTTTGTCCGGGAGGCTGCCAGCCTGCAGGCGATTCCGGAACAGTCGGCTCTATACGCTTCTTTTGTTTCGGACTTTTACAAACATTTCACACGGCTGGGCTTCCAGATGGAAGACCGGCGGAAAAGGCTTTCGGCATTTTCAGGGGGAGAGCAGGCAAAGATCCTGCTTCTGAGGCTGTTTGCGACAAGACCGGACATTCTGCTATTGGATGAACCGACCAACCATCTGGATCTGGAGACGGTGGAGTGGCTGGAGGACGAGGTACGGGCATACCCGAAGGCAGTGGTCATGGTATCCCACGACCGGTATTTCATCGACCGGACGGCTGACGTGGTCTGGGAGGTATCAGGCGGAAAACTGACCCGGTATGTGGGAAACTATACAGCGTACCGGGCTGAAAAGCAGAAAAGGCATGAGCGTCAGCTGAGACAGTATGAGGCACAGCAGGCGGAAATCCAGCGTCTGGAGGAGCTGATCTCCAGATTCCGGAGCAAGCCGAGGAAAGCGGCATTCGCCCGGTCCAGAGCAAAGATGCTGGAGCGGATGGAGCGGATGCCAAAACCACAGGAAGATGAGGCGCGGCTCCATACCGAGGAAATCATCCCGGCGGTTCGCGGGAGCAAGAATGTCCTGGACTGTGACGGGTTGGTGATCGGCTATGAAAAGAGCCATCCGCTGCGCTGCGTGAGCTTCCGGCTCAAGAGAGGACAGAAGATCGGCATCTTCGGTCCAAATGGTGCCGGGAAGAGTGCTTATGTGAAGACATTGGCAGGTCTTCTGCCGAAGCTGGAGGGAAAACTTTCCATCAGTGAGACGGCTCAGATCGGCTACTTTGACCAGAAGTCGGCGGAGCTGACAAGTGATGAACATGTTTTTGACTACTTCCATGACCGCTATCCGGTACTTACGGGAGCGCAGGTGCGGAAGACGCTGGCCGGATATCTGTTCCGGGAGAAGGACTTCGGAAAAAAGGTATCGGAGCTGTCAGGCGGGGAGAAGGCGAGGCTGGTTCTGGCTGTGCTTCTGGAAGAGAAGCCGAATCTGCTGCTTCTGGACGAGCCGACCAACAACATGGACATTCCGGCGAAGGAAACGCTGGAATCCATCTTCCGGCAGTATCAGGGGACACTGGTGTTCATTTCCCATGACCGCTATTTTCTGAGCCATGTGGCACAGGAGCTTCTGTATTTTCCACCGGATTCCCAGGAGGTTCTCTACTATCCGTTCGGTTATGAGCACTACCGGGGAAGGCAAAGTTCGGAAGCGGGAACTGATGCGGCTGCTCTCCGAAGCGCCAAAGAGCAAAGGATGATCGAGGAACTGCGCGCGGTGCCGAAGGGAACTTCTATGCGCCCGAGGGAGCTTTCGACCGCCTCCTTGCAGCTGGACTGGGAGCTTGGAGTCAATCAACATGCGCGGGAACGTGCGGAAGAAGCCTATGCCAGGGCGGCGGCGGAATATCAGGAGGCGCTTGAAGCGGCAGAAAACCGGCAGATGTCGCCGGAGGCTTATCTGGAAGGAATGCCGGAAGAGACGGTTCAGTCTCTGGAAATCCTGAAAAGCAGAATGGAAAAGGCCAGGGACGAATGGACGAAGGAGCTGGTACAGTGGCAGGATATCATGGAGGACTCCGGGCTGGGCGGGCAGCCAGGACAAGAAGAGCCGGGCAATGACCGGAATGATCGTAAGGAGGAAACGGGGATAGCCGGACAGGACAGCCAGAACCGGGGATGAGGAATTCTGCTTGACGCAGCATGGATTTACAGCTACTATTTGAAAAGAAAAAACAGGTAAAAGGGAGTAGCTGGCGGGCATGCCCGCAGCCGTCTTCGTCATCGCGGCCTTTCTGGCCCGGAGCGGATAATATCCCGGAAGCAATCGGCTTTCGGATATCAACAGCAAGACTTTTGCCGCAGGCGTTCAGCTTCAAGCTGCGCGTGCGGCAGAGGTCTTGTTTTTTTTCACAGAAATGGCCGGAAAGCGATGGGGATGTACACGGCCTGCCGGGATGATCACTGTCCAACGAAGCATTGTATGTGGAGGTAGAGAGTATGAGTGAAATTGCAGCCTTGTTTTCGAATGTCGGGAACATCACACTGCCGGAGATCGTGATGTGGATCATCGGCGGTGTTCTGATCTATCTGGGAATCCGGAAGAAGATGGAACCTTCGCTTCTGGTTCCGATGGGTTTTGGCGCGATCCTGGTCAATCTTCCGATGTCCGCTGCGGTCACGCAGAAGGTCGCGGGGGCGATTGAGGAAGGACCGCTTGATATTTTGTTCAACGCAGGAATCGGAAATGAACTGTTCCTGCTGCTTCTCTTCATCGGAATCGGGGCGATGATTGACTTTACACCGCTCCTTGAAAGCCCGGTTCTGATGCTGTTCGGGGCAGCCGCGCAGTTCGGAATCTTCATGACCCTGAGTCTTGCAACGCTGTTCGGCTTCAGCCTTCAGGATGCAGCTTCGGTCGGTATCATCGGGGCGGCGGACGGACCGACCTCGATCTTTGTCGCGAATTATTTCCAGTCGAAATATGTGGGTGCTATCATCGTTGCGGCGTATTCCTATATGGCGCTGGTTCCGATCATTCAGCCGCCGGTCATCCGCCTTCTGACCACGAAGAAGGAGCGCATGATTCATATGGACTACAGTCCGAAGGCTGTCTCGAAGAAGGCGAAGATTCTGTTTCCGATTCTGATTACGGCGGTTGCCGGAATTGTCGCGCCCAAGTCGGCACCGCTGATCGGCTTTCTGATGTTCGGCAACCTGATCCGGGAATGCGGCGTTCTGGATTCTCTGTCGGAGACGGCGCAGCATACGCTGGCAAATCTGATCACCCTGATTCTGGGGCTTACCGTTGCGTCCAAGATGCGGGCGGAAGATTTCCTGAATGTCCAGACCCTGTTTATCCTGCTGCTGGGATTGGTTGCATTCATCTTTGACACGGCAGGAGGCGTCCTGTTTGCGAAGCTGCTCAACCTGTTCAGAAAGAAGAAGATCAACCCGATGATCGGTGCCTGCGGGATCTCTGCATTTCCGATGTCGGGACGTGTTGTGACACAGATGGCGCTGAAGGAGGATCCGACCAATGTCCTGATTATGCAGGCGACCGGCGTCAACGTTTCCGGTCAGATTGCATCCGTCATTGCAGGCGGGCTGATCCTCAGCCTTGTGCCGAAGTTGTAAGAGGGAGGGAAAGAGAATGTTGTTTCTTGAATCACTGAAGGTTATGGGACTTGGAATGCTCGGAATCTTTACGGTCACTGTCGCACTTGTCCTGATCATGAAGCTTTTGACAAAGCTGTTTCCAGCGGATCACCCGGATAAAGAAAGCCAGGAATAAGGGATCAGGAAATCAGAACAGTCAGGACTGGATACCGCTTAAACTCCGTAAAATTTCGAAGCTAATGAGAATATACAAAAAATATTTGGTATCTTTCCAATCAAGGTTGACATGGTTTTCTATTGGGGCTATAGTGGGCACCGTTCAACAAAAGCTTTGACGGGAAAGAGTAGTACCTGCGAGTGCTCCAGAGAGCTGCCGGTTGATGTGAGGCAGTGCACGAACACCTATGAAAATCATCCCTGAGCTTCGTGCTGAAGAGCTGTCTTCGCAGACAGCGGGTAAGCATCGACGGGCTGGTCACCGTAATCATGACCGGACATATTTTTATGTGTCGCTAAGGGCCGCATATCCATGCGGAAGAAGAGTGGTACCGCAGAAGCAGAAGCTTTTGTCTCTTCGTAGAAGAGGCAAAAGCTTTTTTTAGTGCCTTTACCACAGAAATCCGGATGGATATCCACACAAGAGGAGGAAAACATGAAGAGAACAGCAATGATGGCAGCCATGCTTGCAGCAGCGATGACGGTAAGCTTCACCGGTGCAGTGTATGCAGGGGAGACAGAGACTTCAACAGAGGCAGCAACAGAGGCAGACGGCGCAGGAGAAGGAACCGAGAACATCCCGGGGTATGGCGGATTCAGTGCTGAGGATGTCAAGAATGCTTCCAATGTACAGCCGAAGATCCCGGAGGGAGCAACCGTCCTGAAGCTTGGAACGACGGTCAACGAGAATGACTCCTTCCAGATCGCAGCTGTTAAGTTTGCGCAGCTGATCCAGGACAAGACAAATGGGAAGTACGCAATCGAGATCCATCCGAATGGAGACCTCGGCGGAGAGAGAGACATGCTGGAGTCCATGCAGATGGATACACTCGACATGGGCATCGTTACCTCCGGCCCGTTCGTCAATTTCTCCCAGGATATGGGCGTTCTGGATATGCCGTTCCTGTTCGCGGATAACGCGCAGGCGTATGCAGTCTTTGACGGCAAGGTTGGCCGTGAGCTGCTCGACACGCTGGAGAGCTCCAACCTGAAGGGCCTTGCTTATGCAGAGAGAGGATTCCGCAACCTGACCAACAGCAAGAGGGCGGTACATTCGGCAGATGATGTCAAGGGCCTGAAGATCCGTGTCATGGAAAATGATGTCTACACGGCTGCATTTAAGGCACTTGGAGCGGATGCGGTTCCGATGAACTGGAACGACACCCTGACGGCTCTTCAGCAGGGAACGGTAGATGGTGAGGAGAACCCGATCAACGTCATCAACTCCTACAAGCTCTGGGAGTCCCAGAAGTATGCGACGCTTGACCGCCATTCTTATTCTTCCGCAATCATCACGATGAGCCTTGACAAGTTCAACGAACTGGATGCGGATACTCAGAAGATCTTCCTCGATTCCGCGCAGGAGGCTGCTGAGTTCGAGAGAGCATGGACAGCGGCAGAGGAGAAGGATCAGCTCCAGGCAATGAAGGATAACGGCATGGAGGTTGACGAGAATCCGGATATGGATTCCTTCAAGAAGGCTGTTCAGCCGGTTTATGACCAGTATTCTCAGTATGCGGACTATGTCCAGAAGATCAACGATGTGATCAAAGACGTCCAGTAACGTTTCACTTGGGAGGAATTCAGGAATGGGATTTGTTCGGGGAGTCCACAAGCTGAGTGATGTACTGGATAAGATCATGGAAGCGGTGATTGTCTTCATGCTGCTGGCAATGGTGGCAGTCACCGGTGCCCAGGTCGTCTGCCGTATCGCAAACCATGCATTGAGCTGGAGCGAGGAACTGACAAGGTACCTCCTGATCTGGAGCTCCATGCTCGGCGCCGGATGCGTGTATAAGCACAGCGGCCACATATCGATCGAGGTGCTTCAGAACGCAATGCCAGGACCGGTTCAGAAGGGGATGAAGATCGCGGTTCAGATACTTTGCATGGTACTGTTTGCGATGATTGTTTTCTATGGTATCCAGTATTATCAGAGGCAGGGCGGACAGGTATCTGCAGCGATGAAAGTGCCGATGCGGTTTGTCTATCTGGCGATCCCGATCGGCTGCGGAACGATGTTCATTCATGCGCTAGATGCGCTGCTCGGTCTACTGACCGGAAGGGATGAGCCTGCGGCCGGGCAGGATGCTCAGCCGGATGATGAGAAGAAGGAGGTGCAGGAATAATGGCTACACTGCTTTTTATCACATTTGCAGTCCTGCTGCTCCTCGGAATGCCGGTTGCGTTCTCCATCGCGCTGTCAGCCCTCACCGTCCTGCTTGCAGGCGGCGTGAAGCCGCTGATGGTGGTGCAGAGAATGTTCACCGCGCAGGACTCGTTTTCCCTGATCGCAGTCCCGTTCTTTATCCTGGCGGGCGACCTGATGAGCAAGGGAACCGTCTCGAAGGTGCTGGTTGAATTCGCCGAGTCGCTTGTCGGATGGATCAAGGGCGGGCTTACAATTGTCGCCGTTCTGGCTGGCATGTTCTTCGCCGCGATTTCCGGATCCGGCGCTGCGACAACGGCAGCAGTCGGCGCGACGCTGATTCCGGAAATGGAGAAGCGTGGCTACCGCGTTGACAAATCGGCGGCGCTGATTGCCTCGGCCGGAACAATCGGTGTTGTCATTCCGCCGTCGGTGCCGATGGTGCTGTATGCCGTCATTGCGGAGCAGTCGGTCAGTACAATGTTCCGGAACGGATTTGTTCCGGGCATTCTGATGGGACTTGTCCTGATTGTCATCGCGCTTGTGGAAGCAAAGAAGCTCAATTATCCGATGGGGACAAAGCTGTCCGGTAAGACGATCGGGAAAACCTTCGTGAAGGCGATCTGGGGCATCCTGATGCCGCTGATCATCCTGGGCGGAATCTTCTCCGGATACTTCACCTCATCTGAGGCAGCGGATATCGCTGTTATCTATGCGATCATTATTGGTTTCTTCGTCTACCGCGACCTGGGGCCGAAGAAGCTGTATGAGATTGTGAAAGGCTCGGCGAAAACATCAGCCGTCATCATGATCATCATCGCCTGCTCCGGCGCATTTGGCTGGGTGCTGGCAAACTGGAACATTCCGGAGACGATCGCAAACGGCGTGCTCTCCGTGTCCCAGAACAAATACATCATCATGTTCATTATTGGTGTCATTATCCTGATCGCAGGAATCTTCATGGAGACTTCCTCCGCGATCATTCTGCTGACACCTGTCTTCCTGCCGCTTGTCAAGGCGATGGGAGTGAATCTGGTGCATTTCGGAGTGGTCTTCACGGTCGGCCTTGCGATCGGCATGATCACGCCGCCGGTTGCCATCAACCTGTTCGTCGCATCCAGCATTACAAAGATGCCGATGATGAAGATCGGGAAGGCCATCCGCCCGTACCTGCTGGGACTGATCGTTGCCTTCTTCCTGGTCATGTATGTCCCGATGTTCATCCCGGGACTGATTGTAGGCTGAAGGGATTGGCTGATACAGAGCGTGGATAACAGGGCAGCGTTTCAGCCAGATCACCTGGCCGCATACCGGCGTAATCATAATATGTGAATGAGAAAAGGCAGTCACTATGACAGTTCCTCCCGTGGACATGGGAGCGGGCGCAGTCATGGTGGCTGCTTTTTTCAGCTGCCGGTGGCTGGCAGATGATGAGCGGTTATGGTATAGTGAGTGAGGAACTCGGATCAATGGCGGTGCCGAAGGGATTCGGAACCGTATATCATGAACATGAAGATGAAAGAGCGGGAGCATATGTCTATGTATCAGGATGAATATAAGAAGTGGCTTGAGGCGGATCTGGTCGATTTTGACCTGAAGAAGGAACTCCAGGATATTGAGGGCGATGACGCCGCCATCAAAGAGCGGTTTGCGGTTGCGCTGAAGTTCGGAACCGCCGGGCTGCGCGGGACACTTGGCGCCGGGACGAACCGCATGAACATCTGGGTTGTCCGCCAGGCGACGCAGGGCGTGGCCGACTGGGTGAAGACACAGGGTGGCACGCAGACGGTCGCGATCAGCTACGACAGCAGACTGAAGGGATGGACATTTGCAAGGGATGCGGCAGGTGTCCTTGCGGCAAATGGGATAAAGGTCCGCATCTATGACGAGCTGATGCCGGTTCCGGCGCTCAGCTTTGCAACCCGGTATTACCACTGCAACGCCGGCATCATGGTCACGGCATCCCACAATCCGGCACAGTATAACGGCTACAAGGCATACGGCCCGGATGGCTGCCAGATGACGGATGACGCGGCAGCTGTCGTCTATGACCAGATTCAGAAGACCGACGTCCTCACAGGCGCGAAGTACATGTCTTTTGCGGAGGGGGTAGAGAAGGGGCTCATCCGGTTTGTCGGAGACGACTGCAAGAAAGCGTTCTACGATGCCATCGAGTCCAGACAGGTGCGTCCGGGTCTGTGCCGGACAGCAGGTCTGAAGCTTGTCTATTCTCCGCTGAACGGTACCGGGCTCGTGCCGGTCACGCATGTGCTTCACGACATCGGCATCACGGACATCACGATTGTGCCGGAGCAGGAGTACCCGAACGGCTACTTCACTACCTGCCCGTATCCGAACCCGGAGATCCTGCAGGCGCTTGAGAAGGGCGTGGCGCTCGCAAAGGAGACAGGGGCTGACCTGATGCTGGCTACGGACCCGGATGCAGACCGTGTCGGAATCGCGATGAAGTGTCCGGACGGCTCCTATGAGCTGGTATCCGGTAATGAGATGGGGGTTCTGCTGCTTGACTACATTGCGGCAGGAAGGATCGAGAAGGGAACCATGCCAAAGAGACCGGTGGCGGTGAAGTCGATCGTCTCGACACCGCTCGCGGACCTTGTTGCGGAGCACTATGGCGTCGAGCTTCGCCACACACTGACCGGCTTCAAATGGATCGGCGACCAGATTGCGAAGCTTGAGGCTGCAGGTGAAGTTGACCGCTTCATCTTCGGGTTCGAGGAGTCCTACGGCTACCTGGCAGGACCTTATGTGAGGGATAAGGATGCAGTCGTCGCATCGATGCTCATCTGCGAGATGGCATCCTACTACAGAAGCATCGGAAGCTCGATCAAGCAGCGCCTGGAAGAAATCTACGCACAGTACGGCCGCTATCTGAATAAGGTGGACAGCTATGAGTTCCCGGGACTGTCCGGAATGGACAAGATGGCCGGTATCATGGATGGACTCAGGAAGAATCCGCCGAAGGATTTCGGGGGAGATGCCGTGACAGAGGCGATTGACTATGAGAAGCCGGAGGAAACGGGGCTTCCGAAGGCCAACGTGCTGATCTACAAGCTGGCAGACGGCGCTTCCGTCGTGGTTCGTCCGTCCGGCACGGAGCCGAAGATCAAGGCTTACTACACGACAAAGGGGAAGAACCTGGCAGAAGCCGAGGCTGAGAAGGAAAAGCTGGCGTCAGCCGTATCGCCGCTGTTTCGTTAAGACGGTGAGGCACATGCATGTGATGTGCAGAAACGGCTTTCTGCTGCCGGCGGATGACATCAGCTGAGGCGGAGATGAAGGCGCTCGATGCACCACAGGAAACAGATCATAAGCAACCCGGGGTGGGGCTTACGCCTTCCCCGGGTTTTGTTTATACTCAGAGTGATATCTGATTCCAGTGCGAGAAACTGACACCACTCCTGCCTGCAGGCCGGGGATGCCGAAGGCACTGGCTGAAACTGGTTTCTGGAGAAAACGGAGAGATCTGCATGCACATTCCCGAGAACTACCTCAGTCCGCAGACCTGCGGGGTGATGGCTGCTGCCATGATCCCGGTCTGGGGCGTCTGTATTCGAAAGGTGAAAACTGAACTTCCAAAAGAAAAAATCGCGCTGATGGGCGTCGGAGCTGCATTTTCCTTCATCAGTATGATGTTCAACATCCCGATTCCGGGAGGAACGACGGGGCATGCGGTGGGCGGCACGCTGATCGCCGCGCTGCTCGGTCCGTATGCGGCCTGTCTGTCGGTGTCTGTCGCGCTGCTGCTGCAGGCGCTGATCTTCGGGGATGGCGGGGTGCTGGCCTTCGGGGCGAACAGCTTCAACATGGCGTTTGCGCTGCCATTTGTCGGATACGCTGTTTATTCACTTCTCAGGAAATGGATCCGCCGCGGAAGCGGTGATCTGATCGGGGCTGGTGTGGGGGCCTACCTCGGCATCAATGCGGCAGCGCTCTGTGCTGCGATCGAGTTCGGGGTTCAGCCGATGCTGTTCCGGGATTCAGCGGGGAATGCCCTGTACTGTCCGTACGGTCTGAACCTGTCTGTTCCGGCCATGATGATCGGCCATCTGACGGTCTTCGGTCTCGCAGAGGTTGTGTTCACAGTGGCGGTGCTGGCATTCGTGAAGAAGACCTCGCCTGATATGATCATGGGAGCCGTGAGAAGGGGCAGCGGAGCGTCCGGGAGTATGGGCAGCAGAACAGCCGGTACGGAAGCTGGCAGCACGGGCAGCAGAACAGCCGGGATGGAAACAGCCAGCGCTGCGTCCGGAAGAAAGTCCGGAAGGGCAGTGAGCTTCCTGCTGGGAGCCTTGATTCTGGCGACACCGCTGGGACTTCTGGCAGAGGGAACCGCCTGGGGCGAGTGGGGTGTTGACGAGATTGCCGCCACGGGGGCAGGATACACGCCTGCCGGGATGCTGAAAGGATTCAGCCTGAAGGCGCTGGTGCCGGACTATTCATTTGCAGGACTGCCGGAATGGTTCGGCTATATCCTGTCAGCTGTGATTGGAGCGGCTGTCCTGATCATCGTATTCAGACTGATAGGGGACGCAAAGAAACCGCAGAAGCAGCAGGTACAGGCATGAACTGGAATCGATCAATTCTGAAAGTGCTTTCCCGCCTTCGGGAGAGCGATCTTAAGGATGATGGCCGGGGGAGACCAGAGAGAGCCGGCATATTGAACGGCATGAAGAAGGGAGGCGGGGCAGATCGCTCCGACCTCCCTGTTGTCTGTCTGCTGTCAGCGCTGCTTCTTATTCTTCTGTGTGCACTTTCGCGCAATGCAGTCTTTACCGTGACGGTGCTGGCATTGCTGCTGGTGCGGACGGCGGCACTGCCAATCCGGCAGCTGAAGCGTGTCATGGAAGCACTGTTTCTGCCCTGTATCCTCACACTGATCATCATGCTGCCCTCTGTATTTCTGGGCAGTCCGAAGACAATGCTGACCGTGACGCTGAAGGTTGCGGAGGCGGTGCTTGCGCTGTCGCTGATGGGGACAGCCGTGTCCTTCCAGAGACTTACGGAAGCCTTCCGTCAGCTGCATGTTCCGGAACTGTTCGTGCTGGTGCTGGATCTCACAATCCGCTATCTGGTGATTCTCGGACGGTACAGCGGTGCGCTGCTGGAGGCTGTGACGATGCGGAGTGTCGGAAAGGTGAACTGGAAACATTCCGGTGCCGGCGGTATCCTGGGAACAACGTTCCTGAAATCTCAGCAAATGGCGCAGCAGACAGAGGAGGCGATGCGTCTGAGGGGATTTGACGGCGCGTACCCGGCGCTGAACCGTCCGCGCTTTGGGCTGCGGGATGTGATGATTCTGAGCGCGGATATTCTGATACTTCTGCTTTTTGTGTATACGCAGATGAGGACGCCTGCTGTATGACATGGGGAGCAGGGCATCAGGCTCGGCGTATCTGAGATAAGAGAATTGCGGGCGGGAGCAGTGGAGCCCTGCCTGTGCGGCAGGATGGGGAGATGGTGGACTTATGTTGATTCATAGAAGAAAGCGTGCGGATGATGCGGGGAAAGCTGCGAACGAAGCACAGCCATCGAAAATACATCATGTATATGAAGGCATGGAAGAACAGGACGAGGCAGAAACCGTATGCGCACCCTGGATCAGCCTTCAGGATGTCTGCTATTCCTATGGGCAGGAGGACGAAGGCGGACAGCAGCGGGTGCTGACGCTGGCGCATGTCAGTCTGAACCTGTATCCGGGGCATACTTATGTCGTGACAGGCCCGAATGGCTGCGGCAAGTCGACGCTGTTCCGGGTTCTCGCAGGACTCAGTTTTCCGGAGAACGGCCGCTATCTTTTTCATGGAGAAGCCGTCACAAGAGACAGGATGAATGACAGGGAGTGGTCGAAGGCGTTCTACAGAAGACTCGGGTTTTTGTTCCAGAATTCGGAGACACAGCTTTTCTGCAAGTCTGTGAGGGAGGAGATCGCGTTCGGCCTTCTGCAGCTCGGTCTCCCCAAGGAGGAGGTTCAGAGGAGGACGGAGCAGTACATGGACATGCTCGGCATCGAACAGCTGGCGGAGCGGGCGCCATTTCACCTCTCCGGGGGTGAGAAGAAGCGGACGGCGCTTGCCGCTGTCCTTGCGATGCAGCCGCAGACTTTGATCCTGGATGAGCCGGAAGCCGGGCTTGATGAGGACGGGGAGGCGTGGGTGACAGAGTTTCTGGCCAGTCTGAAGCGGGAAGAAAGGCTGATTATCATCGCGACCCACAGCCGGAGGCTTGCGCAGGCAGTCGGCGGCGAGGAAATCCGGATGACAAAGGCGCATACCATCAGTCCCGGAATGTAAGCTGAAACATACCGGATTCGTACAGAATCTTTTCTTGAATCGTCTCATCCGAGATGGTAATCTACAAGCAGAGTTGTTTACACAACAGCCGCTCGGAGGGAGATTTTATGTACGATGCTGTGATAATCGGCGCAGGCGTGACCGGTGCCGCTGCCGCGTGGGCGCTGTCTCGCCTGCACGCGGATATCTGTGTGCTCGAGCGCACAGAGGATGTCTGTACGGGGACCTCCAAGGCCAACAGCGCCATCATCCACGGTGGCTTCGACCCGGCCGCTGGGTCCCTGATGGCAAAGCTGAACGTCAGGGGCAATGAGATGATGGACAGCCTGTGCGAGGATCTGGATGTCCCATTTCAGAGAAATGGAGCGCTCGTCGTCTGCACAGACGAGGCAAAGACGGACGTACTGGAGGCGCTGCTTGCGCGCGGGATTGTCAACGGCGTGAGCGGACTCAGGATTGTCCGGGGTGAGGAGCTCTTCCGGATGGAGCCGAACCTGTCGGAAGGTGTCATCGCGGCACTCTATGCGCCGACAAGCGGGATTGTCTGTCCGTTTGAGCTGACGCTTGCGATGGCAGAGAACGCCTTCCGGAACGGCGTGGATTTTCATTTCCATGCTGAAGTGATGGACATCAGACGGGATGGGAAGGGACTGTACCATGTGAAGGCGGGCGGGACAGAGTATGTCACCAGAGCTGTCATCAACGCTGCCGGTGTGTACGCGGATGAGATCCACAATATGGTCAGCACACAGAAGATCCGGATCCGCCCCAGGCGGGGGGAGTACTGTCTCTATGACCGGGCGCTTCAGGGGTACGTGCGGCATACGATCTTCCAGCTGCCGACGGAGAAAGGGAAGGGCGTGCTGGTGACGCCAACGGTACACGGCAACATCCTGGCCGGACCGACCTCTGATTTTATCTCAGACAAGGAAGACACAGCGACGACGGCGGAAGGCATTGCGGAGGTTCTGGAGAAGGAGAATCTCTCCGTGAGGCCGCTGCAGGGAGGAAAGATCATCACCTCCTTCGCAGGACTGCGTGCGCATGGAGACACGGGCGATTTCATCATCGGGGAGGCAGAAGGCGCCCCGCTGTTCTATGACCTGGCGGGGATCGAGTCGCCGGGCCTTTCCAGCGCGCCGGCCGTCGGAGAGATGGCGGCTTCCTGGGCACAGAAGGCGCTGGGACTCCAGAAAAAGGAACACTTTGTCGAAAAACGAAAAGGCATCCCTCACTTTGCGGAGCTTCCGTTTGAGGAGAAAAAGAGGCTGATCGCGGAAAATCCGCTCTATGGACAGATTGTCTGCCGCTGCGAGAGTGTGACGGAGGGTGAGATCGTCGACGCCATCCGAAGACCGCTCGGAGCCAGGTCGCTCGATGGGATCAAACGCCGCACGCGGGCAGGGATGGGGCGCTGTCAGTCCGGTTTCTGTATGCCGAGGGTCTGTGAGATTCTTCACCGTGAGACAGGAATCCCGCTGGATATGATCACAAAGTGCGGCGGAGATTCCAGAGTTGTGGCTGGCTATACCAAGGGAGAAAATGAACCGCGCGGCTGTGCGGTGAAGAGCGAGGGAAATCCGGAAAGCGTTTCAAAAAGCCATCTGTCAGAGAGTGGAAATCATCCGGCAGGAACCCCGTATGACCGGGAAGACGGGAGGGTCGCTCATGAAAAGATGTGACGTGGCAGTGATCGGGGGCGGGCCGGCAGGACTTGCCGCGGCCATCAGCGCCCGGCAGGCCGGGGCAAAGGAAGTCCTGGTGCTGGAGAGAAGCAGCGAGCCGGGCGGCATTCTGATGCAGTGTATCCACAACGGATTCGGCCTTCATACATTTGGAGAAGAGCTGACAGGGCCGGAGTACGCGGACCGGTTCGTCCGAAGGGCAGAGGCGTCCGGCGTTCAGATCACGACGGGGACGATGGTGCTGGATGTTACGGATGACCACTTGATCACGGCGATGAACGAGAAGGAGGGACTATTCCAGCTTCAGGCAGGCGCGATTGTGCTGGCGATGGGCTGCCGGGAGCGCCCGAGAGGCGCGCTGAACATCCCGGGAACGCGTCCGGCAGGCATCTACACAGCCGGGACCGCACAGCGGATGATCAACATCGAAGGCCTGATGCCGGGGAAGAAGGCGGTCATCCTGGGATCCGGGGATATCGGTCTGATCATGGCAAGGCGCATGACGCTTGAGGGCGCCAGTGTACAGGCGGTCGTGGAGCTGATGCCGTATTCCACAGGTCTCCGCCGCAATATCGTGCAGTGTCTGGATGACTTCGGCATTCCGCTCCTTCTCTCATACACGGTCATCCGGACAGAGGGCAGAGAGCGGCTTGAGGCAGTTACGGTCGCAAAGGTCGACACGCAGAGAAAGCCGGTTCCGGGAACGGAGATTCGGTATGAGTGTGACTGCCTCCTTCTTTCCTGCGGACTTATTCCCGAAAATGAGCTTACGCGCAAGGCCGGTGCGGCGATCAATCCCGTGACCGGCGGACCGGCAGTGGATGACACATTTGAGACAAGTATCCCGGGAATCTTTTCCTGCGGCAACGTGCTCCATGTTCACGACCTGGTCGACTACGTCTCGGAGGAAGCCGGGATAGCAGGAAGGCATGCAGCCATCTATGCCGGGAGTCATCCGGCGGAAGACATTCATTCTCAGCAGAGGGAGTGCAGCCTGAGCGCCAGGGAGACGGCTGAGCGGAAGAGGCGCGGCAGCAGCCGGATCACGCTCTCCGGCGAGAATGGCGTCCGCTATACGGTGCCGGCCGCGATCTATCCGGAGACGATGGATGAGAAGGTGACGATCCGGTTCCGGGTCGGGGCAGTGTACCGGGACGTCTGGCTGAGCCTGTATCTGGATGAGGAACGGATTGTTCATCAGAAAAAACGGATCCTGACGCCCGGTGAGATGTGTCAGACCACCGTGACAAGGGAGCAGCTCTCAAAAACAAAGGGACAGCATCAGCTGACTGTCAGGATTGAGCCGGAATATTGAAATCGGCGAATGATAATAGTCTTATCTGTTGATTTGATATAGAAGCAGGACCTGGTTTTTTTAAATTGGTATTGCCCAGATGCGGAGAAGAAAAAAAGAGCACTTCACGATATCCACAAGAGAAAGCATGATCTGATCGCATTTGAACGGGAGGCCGCGATGGAGAAGAAAGAACTGACATGCATCGGATGTCCGGTTGGATGTTCGATGATTGTGAAGATGGAAGGAGAAGAGATCGTCAGCGTCGAGGGCAACTCCTGCAGAATCGGAGAACGGTATGCGCGCTCCGAGGTGACGAATCCCGTCAGGACGCTGACAAGCACGGCGCTCATCACAGGCGGTGTCATACCGAGAGTTTCCGTCCGGACAACCCAGGCAGTACCAAAGGGGAAAATCGCGGACTGCATGAAGGAAATCGACAGACTGAGGCTTCAGGCGCCTGTCTCGATCGGCGACATCGTCCTGAAGGACATCGCCGGAACTGGCGTGGACGTCATCGCAACGAAACATATTGATCGGTTATAACCTGAAATATACGACAATTTGACCGCTCTGACTTTTGATATGCTACCCCCAAGTAGGACAATGAAATATAAAACCTACTTGGGGGTATTTCTATGTCTAGGAAAAGCAAAATTGATCCGATAGAAAAAGTAAAGATCATTGAA
>NZ_JBQKGW010000021.1:0-45508 GCF_052118625.1 Porcincola sp. LCP21S3_C12
GACTGATCTCTTTGCAAGCCGGGATGCAACCTCCCGGCAGGTATTTGATTAGTAACCATTATGGCCTCAGGCCAGAACGAGAGGGGTTGCATCTCGTTTTACAGTTGAGGCTTTTGAACTACTGTGATTATAGGAAATTGGCTTTTTGAAACAGGTCTCGTTTGGGTCAAGCCGGGTCATCGTGGGTCAAACGAAGAAGGGAGCATGGCCTCGTGGAATTCAAGACAATATTTCAAATTCTGAAAAAGTACCTATCGGACGGTGAAGACACTCCGACTTTTATGCGAGACCTCATCTCTATGCTCACCGATGTATCTGAGAAAGACTGGGACACAAAGAAAGATCCGTCCAATCCAGACAGGGTGTCTGACGATACTTTGATAAATTATTCAAAAAGAGGACTTTCCGCGAAACTTGCACGCCAGATCATGTATCGTACAAAGGAAGAGTATTTAATTGAGCGGATAAATGAATGCCCTTCAGGTACGCGAGAGGCAATGGCCAAAGACTTTTCTTCGTATGATCCATCTGTCAATGAATCCAATGTCGCAGACAAAGCAGCAGGTTGGATCATCGAATGCATACGAAAGAAAGCAGGTTTTGTATCAGAGGATCAGCTGTCGCAGCAAAGATGGGAACAGCAATCTTCAGATCTGAAAATGAAATATGGTAATTATCTTCTTGCAGAGGCCGACAACTTCTGCCCGATCTGCGGCAGGCGGTTGATTGCCGTTCGTAACAGCCAGTCGGTCCCTGTTTATGAGGTTAGCCTCATTGATAAGACCAAGGACCCGACACCAGAGAACCTACTTGCCATGTGTCCGAACTGTGCTGCCAACTATCAAATGGACGACAATCCAAAACTGCAAAAAGAGCTGGAAGCAAAAAAGAGCGTGCTCTCCACACATGAACAAAGCATCGAGACATTGGAAGACCTTCCTCTTGAAGCAGGGATTACTGGGGTAGTTACGCGGATAAAGAAATTAAAAGAAAAAGATCTTGCGGAAGCAGCGCTTGATCCAAAAGATCTGACAAAAAAGATTGATCCTACTGTTGACATCGCACTCTATATTTCCGTGAGGACATATGTAACTACCTACTTCAATAAGATCAACCAGATTATGATTAACCTGGATAAGAAAAATTTGATTGATTATGAAGAAGTACAGGATCAGATGAAGGGAATCTACAGGAGGCTCTCAAAAGCAAAGAAAAGTAAGGCAGAGATCTTCAATGAGATTTCCCGAAAGATACAGAGAGTAACTTTGCAGGAAGATATCTACTGCCAGATTGTGGTTTCCTACTTTATACAAAGATGCGAGGTGTTCTAATGCAGTTGCCAAGCAAACTCTACCCATACGAAAAAAGCACTCTCGCTTTAATCCCGAGAGTGCTTGAACTATTGCAGTTTGGCCCGATAAAGGTTATTGATCTATACACATCTATGCGGCAGTCATTGGCAGATCCTACGGATTTTCTTTCTGTGATGGACTGTCTCTATGCGCTTCGTTCTGTAGATATCAATTCTGAAGGTGAGGTGTATACATGCTTAAAGAAATAAGCTCTCCAGCGTTTAGAGAGAAAGGGAAAGAACGGCCTCCGATCAAATTTAAACCTGGTCTCAATGTTGTTCTTGGCAAAGAGGACGGCGCGAACTCAATCGGCAAGTCTTCTGCCCTTCTCGCCATTGACTTTGTGTTTGGCGGCAATACATACATCAGCAGCGATGGTGTAAAACATATAGGACATCATACTATTTTCTTTACGTTTGAATTCGATGGAAAAAAATATTACTTTGCCAGAAATACGGAAAACGCAGAGCAGATACAGGTATGCGATTCACACTATAATCTCACTGGTTCAGTCTTCACAAAAGCGCAATATATCGATTGGCTGAAAAAGAAATACCACATTGATTTCCAAGGACTGAATTTCCGGCAAACGCTGAGCAGCTTCTTCCGCATCTACGGGAAGGGTAATACTGATGAGACAAAACCGCTCGCCGGCATTCCAGGCGATAACATGGAGAAATCCATTAACCGGCTGATCGCACTCTTTAATCGCTATCAGGAAATCGAGGATTATACCAACCGCCGTACAGCACAAGAGGATAAACTAAAGGCGTATAAGCAGGCTCGGTCCTACGACTTTGTATCCAATCTTGTGGGTGGCAAAGAACAATATGAAAAAAATGAGGCTGAGATCAAATCATTGAAGATGCGGCTAGAAACTCTGACCTCAGAACAGGTGGAAGCACATAATGAAGAGGACATTGAAAAGAGCAGGAAAAAATCCGAACTGAAAGACAGACGCTTACGCCTGGAAGAACAGATCGATGACAAGAGAAGAAGACTCTCGCTCATCAAACTAAGCCTTGAATATGGTGTCTATCCAACAGAGGCAGACCTGACAGCATTGCAGAAATTCTTCCCGACCGTAAACCTGCGGAAGCTTTATGAGATAGAAAAGTATCATAAGAAACTGGCCAAAATCCTTGACGGCCAGTTTAATACAGAGCGTGAGAACCTTTTGTCGGATATAAACGACCTGGAGAACCAGCGAATGGTTCTGAATGATCAGATTCGACAGCTTGGATTTGTAGGGAATCTGTCAAAAGAATTCCTGGTCAGGTACTCTGAGATAAAGGGTAAAATGGATGCGTTGCGAATCCAGAATCAGGCCTATCTCACATTAACAGAACTTCAGGAACAGAAAAAAGCCGCTGATAAGATGTTAAAAAGAGCCATTGCCTCCATCCTTGCAGATATGCAGGATTCAATAAACGATCAGATGAAGGCCTACAATGATACCCTATTTGCAGAGCCGCATAAGCCTCCGGTACTACAGTTTAACGACTATAACAGCTATCGTTTTGAGACGCCGGACGATACTGGAACAGGTTCGAATTTCAAAGGAATGATAATTTTTGACCTTGCCATTCTTGCTCTGACCGATCTTCCGGCAATCGCTCACGATTCACTTATACTCAAAAATATCAGCGATGGTTCGATCGACGGAATCATGAAGATCTACAACCAGAGTGAAAAACAAATATTCATTGCTTTTGATAAACAAGATTCATATGGTCCACAAACCAGGAAGATCTTATACGACAATAGAGTATTGCAGCTCTCTGATGATGAAAGAGAGCTATATGGAGAGTCTTGGAATATAGGAGTAATAAATCCTGATGAAAATCAGTTATAAAAAACTATGGAAGCTGCTTATTGACCGTAATATGACAAAAACCCAGCTACGCATCGCAGCTGGGATCAGTTCTTCTTCACTTGCAAAATTAGGAAAGGATGAAAATGTCACAACATCAGTTTTGCTAAAGGTTTGCTCTGTCTTAAAGTGTGATGTGTCAGACATTATGGAAATTGTGCCAGACAGTGAAAAATAAAAAAGCCCCGGCGTAGCAGATCAATTGATCTACCAGCACCAGGGCTATAGCTCTATGTTGACAAATAAAGTACACAATTACTGCCCCGCCGCAGCAGCATGGAACCGTTCTACTATTCTACCGTGCTGCCATAACCTCCCCATCCACCTGTTGCCAGGATAGTCGCTACAGCGCTACTTATTCAGGATGCAGCGACGGTGCGGGTATTGAGAAGCGGGGTGAAACTCATCACCTCAGTTTGAACTTATGCCACTCATGTCTTGCTACATACACGAATAAGATTCCGATCAGATATCCCATCACATCAAACGGAATGTCTGTAATGTCGAATTCGCGTCCTGGGACAACGATCTTACTAAGCTGGTCACATATCGACACAACCGCGCAGAATACTACAGCCAGCAGAAAGGGACGTTTCTTGCCCCACACAAGGAAGAAGCTTGACGCAACTCCCATCAACAGGTACTCAACAGAATGGGCAAACTTCCGGACGAGAATGTAGAAGGCATACCAATCTGCCGTGGTGTGATTCAATTTATTATTCACCTTCGCAATCACATTAACAAAATGCATAGCAAGCGCAGCTGACGCTGAGCCCGGTTGCAGCGTAAACGCAATGATGAGAAGGATGGATAGGATTACAAGTAGGATGGATATGTACTTTTTAAGCAATAAACCAAATTCACCTCAATACATTCATAATTGTGGGACAAGTCCGGTCCGGAAGTAACTGGAGAATGGGTAATCTCACGCAAATCTCTGCGATTCTTAGAACTGCGTGATCCAGTACCCACTACTCAAAAAAGTAATACAGGATACTCTTTATTCCAGTAGTGTATTTATAATTGTAAGAGATCAGATCCCCATTTTTCCCACTAGTATTAAGATTGAATGACACCTTTGTGAAATCCAGTCTTTCAATCTCTACACGAATGAAGGGAAGAAATTCACCTAAGTCACATCTGACATACAGTCTGGTGCGAGCACCGAGATGGCCACTCTCTCCAATCTTATCCTTTGTTTTGATTTTGCTGAAGTCATCTTCAAGATCGCGAAGCGGCGATATGATACTGCACATTATCTACAATAATCGATCTGTATTCAGGAGTAGAATGCTGATATTATTTAGTGAACAGTGGCATCCACTAAACCCGAAACATTCATCTTTATCTCCGTATTAGCCTTCTTGTGAAACGATTGTCAAGAAATCGATAAAATAATTCATCTTTTATTCCATAAAGGACACTTGCATACACTCCAAAGAATACCAATGCTGTAATTACGAGACGTAAAAACGAATTGGTAACAGGAAGAAAAGTTACAGCTATGGTCGGCGCCAGCGCTACCGCTGTTGTAGCTCCATATCGTACATATCTCACATGTTTTAATGATTCTCCAACAACATCATGGCCTAAGAATAACTGGGTTGCCAACACCAAATACTCAGCGATCATTGTTGCAAATGCGGCACCGGCTGCCCCCCACTTGGGAATCATAAAACAGTTCAAAACAAAATCAGAAACTGCGCCAACAACAACAGAAATCATTAGTTGAAGCTCTCTGTTGATAGGGGTCAAGACCTGTATCCCGATAATACTAGTAATGCCAATTGCGACAATAGAAATGTTAACAATTTGCATTGTCAATGTTGCTGGTATATATTCTGCACCCGCCAAGAGAGTCAAACTGTCTTTTGCTTCTATGACAAAGTATGTACACAGAGGCATCGACATAAAAATTGTTGCATTTAGAGCTGTCGTCATAAGAGCATTAAACTGTTTTTTATCCCTTCGTTGTACATAGTAGGACATACGAGGCAGAAGTACTCCGCTAAGCGAAGAAACAACGCTTACCAAGATATTTTTCACCTTTACAGCAGCAGTGTAATATCCTACATCTGCATTCGTTTTCATAAAACCAAGCATAACAGTATCAAGATTTGTATATATGCTCGCAACGGCATTGCCGGCAAAAAGAATAAAAATTGGCTTTAAATGTTGCTTTAGATTATATTCGCCTACTTTCTTGAAGCTAATATATCTATGAAGACGAATAAAATTCATTACATTAGATCCAACTGATGCAAATACAGTGGTTGCCGCATATATACGATAATCGGATTCTTGATGGACAAGTGCAAACATCAATATTATGGATACTGCTTTGAAAAGCACAGATCTAGCTGTAATATAATCATACTTTTCGAGTGCCTGATATAACCAATTTGCTCCAAACATATTGAGGACAATATTGATGCCTTCAATAAAAAACAGATTTTTATCTTGGCTAAATCGGGGAACAGTAAAAACCATCATTAGATATGTTATTGTCACAAGTATCGTTGCAATTAGGTTTATAATCAGTATCTCTTGGGATGTCTTAGATAGTTGTTGCTTATCATCTCTAACTTTTGCACATTCCTTGACCCCATAAGTAGGAATCCCAAGCGAAGCAACCATTAGAAAGTAATTAGCAATGGAAGCTGCAAAGTTCACTTTTCCATTTCCCGTTGCATGAAGAATACGAGATACATACGGGAAAGTTATTAACGGAAATAATAGGCTAGAGGCAGTCAAGATGAAATTCATTAAAAAATTATACTTGACTGAATGTACTTTATTCTGCTCCTTTTTCATAGCCCATTTAATCCTCAACAAAGTATTTGCCAGTATAATTAACTTTACATGTATTGCTTTTAAATCTTATGTAACTGCATGTAAGTAATTCACCTAAGTACCCAGGTATCCTACTATATATTTTTTCATTCATTGGATCAATGCATATCCCTTTATCCTTAACTAGCTGTAAATGACGTTCCATAACGCCAAATACATAGGTGCAATACTCATCTAATAATTCTGTTCTCAATATGATCATATTCGCAGCATTTAATAGTGACCCATCTAGAACATCATTCAAAGAGTCACTGAACTGACTAAACTCATTTTTTACAATATCCTTCATTAAATCGATATAATCACGTCCTATTGTATCGAAAAAGTCTTCTACTGAACTGTTTAAGATTCTGACAGGTTTAGTTGCTATGATATCCGAAGAGTATATTACTTTTCTTAATCCATCGTCACTTCTTTGGAAGCGTTCGGCTTCTGTTGTTTTTATTCCGTGACAAGTATCTAAGACAATTGTATGATTATGATGATTTGTTAATACCTTTCCTGCAGCTTTTGTCTTTTCCATAGCTGTTTTTGCCCTATCATAAATTGTATGGTTCTCCGTGCTAAAATATCTTCTATAATGGCAAAGTCCAACATATTTGATGTTCGGATAAAGGGTTCTAATATTCTTCCATGCCCAGTACATAGCCGTAGTTTCGCAAAAAAGATGATTAAGGTTACTAATATTGTCACATTCTTTGCCTTTAAGCATATTATCCGTTTGGATTCCAAGATCAAAATTATTTCTTGCCCTGCCAACTTGTATGGGCAGGTATAAATCATTCTTATATATGTTGTATGGCTTGTGATAACACACAAGAATTTTTATATCATTTTCAGCCATAATGAATGACATTCCTTTCTATGAAATCAAGGTGCTACAATGATGCAAAAAATTCCTTTATGGTCTTTTCGCATTTCCTACTATCTCTCAATTGTCTCTACTATTTTCTTTGCAATCCATTTCATTCCAGTATCTCCAGGATGCAGTGAAGTCAAGCCATCCTTTCACTATTTATCAGCATTTTTCGGAAACCACGCCAGAAGCTTCTCGACCTCCTCTGGTGATTTACCATCCAGTGATGTGTAGAGATCATCGATCCTTTCCCGAATCATATCATCCGTGAGCTTGCTATAATCCAGTTTGAGGAGCTGTTCAATGACTTCAGGACTAAATCGGTACTTAATAATCTTTGCAGGCACACCACCGACGATAGCATATGGAGGAACATCTTTAGTGACAACCGCACCTGCCGCCACTACTGCCCCTTGGCCTATATGGACGCCAGACATAATAGTAGAGCGAAAACCAATCCAAACGTCATCATCTACGATTATGTCTCCTTTTGAAGTAGCTTCATAATGTTTATCTTTTAATACATCAACATGGAATGGAAATGTTGACATATTATTGATCGGATGATCAGCATTTAAGATGAACATTACGTCACTCGCAATCGAGCAAAATGAGCCTATAGTTAGTGTTTGTCCGACGTTATAATTATATACATTTAGTCCTCCATATGTATAACGTCCAACTTTAACTGCCTTCAAATCAAAATAATTTAATGGTAGTGTATTATTATCTTGATTTCCTTTTCTCCAGCACCTTTGATATTTTTTTTTTCTTACTTTTTCTTTTATAAATCCAAACATTAATATTCCTTCGGCATTTCGTTGTTATCTATCAGAGCTTTTCTTACAGCTTCCAAATACGCATAACCATATTTTTTATCTGGCTCTAGATAGCAACCTTCCGCCCACTCATTCCAAGCGTTGATAAAAATCATATCCTTTTGATATTCTTTTTTTGTCTTTATTATCAGTTTTTCAAAAGTATTCTGAAATGTTTCGGGCGTATTTTCTAAAGTTATACCACCTTTGTCACCTTTTCTTGGCGTATTATCCCAGTTAACAAACATACCTGGTATAAATTTAGAAGAAGTTACAGATCTTTTTAAAATATCTCTACAATAAGATTTATAATCAATCGGATGAATATAATATCTTCTATGAAGTAATTTAAACGCTTTACACTTGTATTCACTTAATTTGTACAAAAGATCATGACCACTGCGAAGTCCAGTATATCCAGGTTCAAACATTATCCTGTAATCCACTTTACTGTGATCATATTCCTCTAAATTATTCCAGATAGCACTTTGAATAGCAAATTTAATCCCCTTAAGGCCTTCTTTTCTTGCGAGTGTTCTCCAAAGTTCAAACATTTCTATGTAATTAGGAAATATCTCTGGTTTGTATAGTACAAAAAGAGGCTCATCATCTATGCGAATATACCTTTCGTCACGAAAAAAAGGCAAAAGATAGTAAAAGTGATCAGTCCACTCTTTCTCATCTCCATGTTCTTGTTTAATAAGAACATCTTCTTCTTTCCCTTCCCATCTTCTAGACCAAGTTTCATTTGCCCAACATATGCAAAAATGTTCATTATAATTCTTATTATTTAGAAACATCTCCATTGGCTTTTTCATCAAGATTTTTCCACTAAACCAATAGTGATAAAAACAGAAACCATAAATGCCATATTTATGTGCAAGATCAATTTGCCATGCAAATGTTTTTGGATCAAGCAAATTATAATAGTTATTATTTAAAGGCACCCTAGGCTCATAGTGATCACGATATAAAGGAACAGACTTCTTTACATTAGTCCACTCTGTAAATCCTTTTCCCCACCATTTATCGTTTTCTGGAAACGTATGATATTGTGGTAAATAAAACGCAATTACTTTCATCGGTACTCCCTTCCATTTCTATTTATGAATATTCCGGACTCAAGATACTATGATTCCGTAAAATGATACTGTTATTCCGCTGATTTGTACTGGCTTTTCTATCCTTTACTGCTTGGCTTGTGGATGCTACCGGACCTCTCTGAGCTGTCAAGAACAAGCACTGTGCAAAGCATTCTTGACAGCTCAGAATAGTCTCGGTGATGAGTAACCAAAAGCAGCAAGAAGCTGTTTACATCCTTCGGTTGACATCATTTATATTGAACGATACTCTAACGCGGAATGCCGATATCATTGCTGTGAATAAACAGTACTTTAAACCCGGAACCGCGGTTCTCTGACCGCGGAATATTCATATTTATATATCTTCAACAAACAATACGTATGTGATTCAATAATTCATCCTATCAGAAAAACTTCAAGTATGCCCTTTGATGTTATCATATGGTTAAATGACTTTTATCATTGTCATACTGTTTTCTTTCGTTTATTTAAATAAATAACTATTATTAAATATCGGCATCCACAGAGTAAGATAGCTCTGGTACATAATTATTTTCATATAGAATCCAACTGCTGCGATAAAAAACACTCCACTTTCTATTCCAAAGCTGTAGTAATTAGTTTTTAGCTTCAAAAATTTGTTCTTTTTAATTGCATTCGTTAGTACAATATAACTCATTAACATTGATGCTTCCTGAGGTCGATACATTTCACCTGTATAACGATATATAAAGGAAATAACCGACAAAAGCATAATGCTATATTTTAATAATTCTTTTACATCTTGTGTATATTGAAATAAAAAACGCTTTTTTATTACAATATTGCACAATACAATAATTAATAAGCCTATCAGAAGCGTTGTAAACAACGCCCATCCCCAGTGCCTATATTCAGATGCCTGATATTCACTGCTGAAGTATGCAAGCATTCTACTTTGAGCTCCAAGTTTAGACAATAGCCATCCTACACTGGACGGGTTAAAAATAAATAATACAAACGCATTAATTAGTAACATCCAGATTGTTGTAGTTTTAACTGTAGTCTTCTTTGCTATAAGCAATAGTAGCCAGTAAATTGCAGAGGAATGCATTAATGCAGCCAATATCACACAAAGTACAAACTTCACATCATTCTCTGTAAGGTTTCTCTTAGAGTTTCCAATCCTAGGGCTTTCATCATGTAGCAAATAGCGATAGCTAAAAATTAAAATTGCTGACGCCATTCCAAATCGGAGCTGTGAAACATTCATGATGAATGGACAAAAGAAAAACAATGTGAGTACAACATTCGGATACTTTGAAAGTTTCCATATGGTAGTTGATGTCAATAACATATATATCAAAGCTAGTACTGCTTTGTATTGCACAAAATTCAGCTTAAAAGCTCTGCAAATATTTATTATTGCAGAAAATAACAATTCAGAACTACCTAACCAACTGTACGGGCTTTCGTATCTACTGATATAGATACCTTCATCAGCATTTCCATATGTAAAGGCAATAATTGTCCACATCAAAATTGCGCTTACAATAAATAGTGATTTTGACCGTTTAAAGAATATATTTAATATTCCGATGATAACAAGTAGTATTGCAAGAATCATATTATTTGTACCATTTTCCTACTTCGCTGATAGGAGTACAGGTTCAACCTTCCAAAATATTTATAAACTTCTCCGCTGACTTTTCCCAAGAAAGTTCAGCCACTGTTTTAGACCCATTCTTTGATAATTTTTTTCTAAGCTCAGCATCTTCAATGATCTTTTTAATGTTTTTTGCCAGAGTATTTACATCTCCTGGCTCACTTAGTAGCACATTTTTTCTGTCGACTCCCAGTTCTGTCATGCACCCAACATTTGTTCCCACAACCGGACATCCGCAAGCCATTGCTTCAAGAGGTGTAAGTCCCCACCCCTCTTCCCTAGATGGGAATATAAACAGATCTGCCTGCTGGTACAGGCTTCGAAGTTCATCCCTCTTCGGATCCTGATAGTAGTGATCCAAGTATTCTATTTCTGGCTTTTTATACATTCCAAACATTGAAAGTGAAAGATTAGGATACTGCATCTTTGCTTTCTTAAATGCTTCTACTCCATCGTCAACACCTTTCTTTGACAATGTATGATAAAGCATCAGACAGCGAATCTCATCATGATCTTCTTTTTTTGAAGCTGGATGAAAGAATTCTGTATTGATCCCGTTGTATACAATATCCGCTGGTTCGCATCCTAGTCGCTCTGTGAGAATCTTATCGATCCACTTTGCGATCACGATATGATGCAGTGGAAGTTTATAAGATTGCTCTCCAAGCTCCTTATTATCCCAAACCTCATAGTCCTGTATGAAGTAGTACTTTTTTCCGCATTTCTTTGGGAGCTGATTAACATCAAATGCCGTAGCCCACATGGTAGCAATAGTTGCATCAGCTGGCCTAATATATTTTCCAGATATGTAAGGAACCCATTTTATAGATTTTTTATTACTTAAAGCGGTTCCTATGGTCTTCCCTGTGCAATACGTCTGATGTATGATGTTTTTAATTGATGAATTATATCTATGTAAATTATTTGAAAGAATTGATGCATAAATAATCACATCGATATTTCTATTTTTGAACAGTTCTGCATATTTATTTACAACTTTTATCCCGCCAGAATCACCTAATCCAGGCAAAATAAAATTTACCTTCATACTATATAAAATCACCTTTCTGATATATATCGTCTAGAATCCTGAACTCCCCTAATAAATGCCTTTAACTTATTTCTTCTATTATCTTCATACAAAAGGATTCTCATCAAAATTGCAAGCTCTTTTTTAATCAATCGTATGAATTTATAGGATGAGTGTTTTTTATAGAGCCATATTGTATTACGCGTTAAATAATAAAGTCTCAAAGGCTTTTCATGGTATACAATAATCTTTTTTCCTAAAAATCTACATTGCTCACCATGTCCTACTTCATGTAAAATACCCACTTTATTGACCCTATAGATTTTGAATCCATGTTCATTGAGCGAATAACAAATATCGAAATCCACACAATCAATAAAGAATTTTTTATCATACCCATCAGTCTGAAAATACTTTTGGGTATTTGTAAAAGCTGCGGAAGTAATACAATATTCGACTTCAATAACCGACTGAGACTGCACCTCGTATTTTGTATCTATAAAATTTCGATCTTTAATTAAACAAGTAAACATTCCCGCATCTAAATACTTTGGATTATTTGCCGTATTAATATAGCAATCAACTATATTATCCTGTAAGACAGAATCTTGGTCTAACGTAAGCACCCACCGGTAATTCTGCTTTTTAGCAAATAACATAATCTCCGAGAGGGCGGTTGCTATCCCCTTATTATCATTACTTTCAAGAATAATTGCATTCTCTGAAACCGCCTTAATGGTAGTTCTTACATCAGCAATATTTGTTGAACCATTATCAAAAATAACCAAGTTTGTAATTTGACCTATTATGGCATCCAAACACTGTTTAAGTCTTCCAATATTCGGATTATAAGTGACTATTCCCACTAAAACATCATTAATTGTATATTTTTCCATTCATCTCAACCTATGTAACGCTAAATAAATCTTTTGATACGGGAGGTTCAACTTCAACAAACGTTTCATAAATCCGATCTTCCACCGGCACTGTAGAAAATCATTTTTCAAATCGTTTTTGTGTAATATGTAATGTGTCATGCTCTTTGGAGCAGCAAGCCTCTGTGTGATCCCTTCATCATAAAACTCCATATCAGCAAAAAGCTTTAAATCGTAGGGATTTGGATCTGTTCCGATTTTATATATCCCATCAAAAAGTTCGGTCGACTTATATTTAAATTCACTCAATAATGGATCTTCTGATGCTATAGAGACAAAATCAATGGCTCCGTGCTGGATTTCCTTAATTTTCAGATATTCCTCTGTAGGTTTCCCATCCTTCAAATATTCATATGGATATCTCTCCGCAACTACTCGGCCATTTTCTCTCGTATATCTTTTAACAGAGCCACCTTGCTCTAGAAATAAGGTTTCAAATAATCCAACAAATGAACTCCGACAGTCAACAGCGTGTGGATTATGTTTGAAGTCAAACAAATAGCCGTTTAAATCCAGATCAAGTCCGTCCACTTCATTTTTCTTATAGAAGTCAGCGACACCAAGATAAAATCCTGTGATCTGATGCTGGATCTCAAGTTTATTCAGAGTTTGCGTCAGATAGCGCTGCATGCTTCCGGCATAACCAATATCTACAATGCCAAATTTGCCTAAAACTCCTTCCTGTTTCAAATACTCAGTCAGAAGTGAATACTCCTTTTTAGAATTTTCTATAATGTCCGTTGTCAGATCTGTAAGCAACTGCTTTAATTTTTCATCCAAAAAAATAGTTCTTCGGTCAAATATCGTGTCCCTATGAAAACCATACTGGTCCAGTTGTTCTTGATAACGATCAATATCCATTCCCAGACCATCAAAGATAGATTCTATTGAAACAAGCTTGGCATTAACTACCATATTCAGAATTGTCTCAAAGGAATAATCCATCCAGAGGATTGGGCCTCGAAGACTTCTCCTGGAAACCTCAAGGTACTTTGTTTCAATGGAATGGTCCTCAACACATATATCATAGGCTTTTTTCATAATGTAACCATCTCTTGCAAGAAAAAAGAGCTTCGTTATTCCTTTTTCTTTAGCTACATCATGAATCCAATTTGCATAGCCCCACAAAACTTTTCCAAACTGAGCAAATCCAAATTTGTAATATGGATCATTTGTACAGGGCACAACGTTATTGATGAAAGTATTAAGATAGTTCATGCGCAGAGACGAATAGTTCTCATCTCCACGATACTTAATATTTTTTGTATATCTCGGTATCTGAATTGCCTTGACCCCGAGTTTTTGAGGTTCTGCATAGTCGCCAGCTTTGGAATCACCGATATGTATTAATTCCCTTGAATTAATATGTTCTGTATTAACTAAAAGAGTAAACAATGAACCATCACTTTTTACGGCCTGCCTCGAACTCGAAAGGTACAACCTCTTATACGAAACAACACCTATTTTTTCGAGCAATCTCTCAGTCGTTTCCTGTGGCCAATACATATCGGATGTGATAAAAACCGTTTTACCTTCTTTCAAGCATCTATTGTAAACGTCTATCACAGGACGGTTAGGAATAAGAAGCTGAAATTCTGTGTTTAGCTCTAGATCTTTCAGTTTCTTTCTTTCGGATGCAGGGAAGTAACTATAGATATCTTCCATAGTTACTTCCTTTCTGCCACTATTTACTAGACCTTTTCTAGCCTCTCTTTCTGCTCTGATCCGCTTGTCTGCAAAACCTTTACCAACTTTACGTTCCATTAGTCTGAACACATCAGTTGGATTTTCTACATTGCGCTTGACAAGAGTATCAAAAATATCAAAGGAAACATACTTATATGGTTTAATCTTAACGTAGAGTTCATCGGCATTAATTGAGCTACCACTATTCAATTTCTTTTGTACGGTGCTCTTAAAGCTCATATACTCTCCTATCTCTTTCGAACATCATCTTGTATAACCACGTAATGGGCCTTAGTCTTTCTTTTTTATAATCCGCATCGGATTTCCCACAACAGTGCAATTATCTGGCACCGGTTTCGTTACTACTGCTCCTGCCCCGATTGACACGTTGTTTCCAATTGATATATTTCCTATAACTACAGCATTAGCATAAACACTTACATTGTCGCCAAATGAAGGAGAGTCCACCCCCCCCCGATTTGGTTTTCGGATTTCTTCCTATAGTTACGTTTTGATACACATTAAAATTCTTTCCCGCTTTATTGCAGACTATTACATCACCTACTCCGTGGTAAATTACAAACCCACCTGCAATATCTCCCCAAATATCAATCTTATGATTTCTAAGCAGGATCTGAGACAAGTAATAAACTAAGTAATGCTTTTCATGCCATAATCTAAAATAAAAAACCGAGCGAAACGGAAGACTTACGTTTAGCAGGTAATTAATTGGCCGCAGCTTCTGCTGACTATCAAATGCTGATAAATAATTACTAGAAACCTCATCTTGAAAAATAAGCCCTTTCATAGATGCATCAAAATTCAATGATATGATGGGGAGAAATGTTCGTATGAATCCCAAATAAGATATTGCCCTTTTGATATTTTTGTGTCTCATCTCTTCTTTCCCTTGTTACCAACCAGCTCATTAGCTAGTTCTTCAAACTTCGCGCAGAACTTTGCATTGTTATCCATTCCACCACCGTGCATACCGGCGGACAATTTATCGTAGTCTTTAATAATCTCTCCCAGCTTCTCAATATCTTCCACGACAATCAGATTACCATATCTTTCCTTAACAGCTCTTGCGAAGAGTACCTGATGATCGTTAACATGCTCATTAAACTTGCTCTGTCTTGGGACAACGATCGGGATTTTTCCAATCTGGAGAGGCATAATAAAAGACGATGGACCACCGTGAGTAATGACAATTCTGGCCTGTTCTACATACTTTCCCATGTCCTGAAAGGGAAAGAGCTTCTGCCACTTGCAGTACTTTGGCTCATACGTAGAAAAGCCAGTCTGTATCACCACATCCTCCGTGATCACACCGTCTCGTTTTAATTCGTCGATTTTCTGAACTAATCGATTAAAGGGCTGTTCGTGCGTACCCACTGTTACAAATATCATCAGAATATACTCCCCAGATTAATAGCTTTAGGATAGATTTTCTTCATTTCCTCCCACTCAACGATGAACTTATCCGCAACTGGATATACCAATTTGCCGCTCAGTGTGGATTTATCAATACGGTCAAAGACCTCTATGTACATCGTCTTGGCTCCGAACAGTTTCCCGAGCCAGAAGAACGGAACCGCCACGGCAGCACCAGAAGAGATAATAAGATCAGGCTTTTCTTTTCTTAGAACCTTCCATGCAAGGCGCGTATTAATGAGAAGACCCTTGAGGGAGCGATTTGTCGGATAATAGCAGGGGATCATCCTCTCATCCTTGAGAAGGCTCTTTGCATCTTCTTTATCAAATGTGACCCAAAATCTTTCGTGTTTTTCCCAAAAGGGCTTAAGCATATACAGATGAGTTAAATGCCCACCTGATGAGCCCACTAGACAAATCTTCATCTTGCCTTTCTTTACTCCCTCTATAATCTCACCCTGCTATTCCAGAGCAGTAAATCTTCACTAATGAAATACACTATTGTACGCTTACCAAGAACCCCAGTCCCTACTCTTCCATTCGCCCGCGGGTCTAATCATTCACTCGCCTATCAATCGCTGACCAACCCGTGAATGAATGCCGGAGCATGGAATACAAACGTTCATAAGCAAGCGATTGTTAAGCTCAGTGAAGAAAAGGCACCCCTTTTTCATTCGTCTCACAACCTGCAACATATGGAATAACTCTATTAAGTAAGAATGATTCCAATTTATAGGATCACGCAGCCCCATTGTCCTTCTTGAATGCAAGCCCAATCGTCTTAAACAGGATCTTAATATCCCCTCTAATCGACCAATTGTCAATGTACTGGCAGTCCAGCCGGACTACTTCCTCAAAGTCCTTGATATCGGACCTTCCAGAGACCTGCCAGAGGCCTGTCATACCGGGTTTCATGCTGAGTCTGCGTTTGTGGTAGCTGTTGTACTGGTTGAACTCGCTGACTGTCGGCGGACGGGTTCCCACAAGAGACATCTCTCCTTTGAGTACGTTCCAGAACTGAGGAAACTCATCCAGACTGGTCTTGCGGATAAAGCGCCCAACCCTCGTGATCCGGGGGTCATCCTCCATCTTGAACATCAGCCCATTCATCTCATTTTGGGCAAGCAGCTCTTTCAGGTGAGCCTCCGCATCCTGATACATGCTTCGGAACTTATACATCTTGAACTTACGACCATTTTTCCCGATGCGAACCTGTCCAAAGAAGATTGGTCCAGGCGAATCATGCTTGATCATCGGACCGAGAACCAATGTAAGAACTCCTGCAATCACAAGTCCGACGATGGAGCCTGCTATGTCAATCGCTCTCTTCATGATCTGCTGCCTGACACGCTTGTGCGGCCTGTCAAGAATCAGCGCCGGTCGATTGTTGAAGCCATATTCAAGCTCTCTTGTATAGATTGTCTGCTGAATTGGCGTATCGGAATCTTCCTGAATCTGCTGCCTGCTGTAACCAGAGATCTCCGCCAACGCTTTTTCTGTAACAGTTTTCTCCAGTTTCACGATCTCCGGAATATTGATGTGTACACGGATCCCCATGCAGATCATCTCCCGGGCAGCTTCCATAACCAGTGGGCGCTCGTTTTCATCGACCTCGATGAAAACCTCATCGATCGCGTCACGCTTTACCTGTTCGATCAATGTCTCGGCTGTGGAAGTAACAGGTACTTTACAGACTGTCTTCTGCTCCCCACCGGTCTTTTCATCTATCAGGCATAGACCTACAACCTTTCGTGCCCAGTCTTCTTTCAGTGTCCGGACCAGTTTTTCTGCTCGCCTGCTGTTCGTTACAACACCGACATATGTTGCCGATGGAGACTTATGAAAGTTTTCGACAACAACAGAAGAGATATACATCCATTCTGCAGTCATCAGGATAAAATTGAGCAGCAGTGTTGTCCCAAAAAAGTATCTGGATGCCGATACCCCATTCTTGGCAAGAATCAGAAGGGTTGCCCAGCTGCATGCAAAGATCAAAGTCTCACGTAACGATCTGCCTGCACACTGCCATAGCGGCATCTTTTCAAAATGATAGTTGAATTTCCGAAGAATTACAATGATTGTCACGACGGCGGAAATTGCGACGGGCAGCGCTGCGTCCAGGATAAAGCTGCCCTTGAAGAAGCTGGCGTCCAGTTTTCCTGCTCCATGAAGAACCACAAGTGCAATGCCTGCGCTTCCAACTGCTATCAGCAGGTACGAGAAAAACACCACCTGGAATTCGAGTTGTTTCCTTTTCGTATAAATACTTCCACCCCCCCTCCCGAAATATTCCAACAATTTACCAATAGAGCTGATTGTCTGTATATCCCGGAAGATTTTATCCGCTTACCGCAGATGTAAAGATCCTCTGATTCATGTCAAGGATCTCCTGAAGCTCTCCTTTCAGTCCGTGTGCCTGAAGACTTTCAATCGCTTTCTCCATATTTGGCGGTCTGGTCACCGTATTGTGGCTGTCCGTTCCAAGCACCTGAATACTTCCATGCCGAATCAGACGAAGCGCTTTGCGCTCCGTACTTCCACCTGCGAAATTGCCCGCATTGAGCTGAATCAGGACATTCAGATTCATCAGTGCTTCGATATAGGCAGGCTCAGCCACGCTACTGTACCGTTCGATATGCGCGATGACAGGGACGACACCTAACAGATTTGCAATTCGTTCGACGCCCCGTACTGTGCGGTCTGTCCAGGGGGTGAAGGGCATCTCTAAAAGCAGGTATCTGGACTTGCCGTAGCAAAGACGTTCCAGTTCCTGTTCGCTTTCAAGTGTCTCACGGAAAGCAACCTCTGCACCAAAACAGATATTTGGAATGGCCACCGGGCTTCTGGCTCTTAGCTCTGCCAGAAGTCTGCCAGCAGCCTTTTTGCGGCGAGTTAAAAAGCTCTCGATGGACTCGACTGCATAGTAATGAGGCGTTGCAGCGACCCCTCTGCAGCCCTGCCGATACTGCTCCTCCAGAAGTCTGACAGACTCCTCCGGTGTCTTGCAGCCATCGTCCATCCCCGGCAGAAAATGGCAGTGCAAGTCAAAAAACTCAATTGTCCCCATCGGAATCAGTCTTTCTTATAGTAGCTGTGGTAATACTTGTTTCCGCCGGATATATCTGCATCGTTATAGACAAACCCAATAACCTTTCCCTTCGCGAGGCGAAGCTGATCGAGAGAGTCGGCCACTGCACGGTACTCCGTTATCTCATTCCGGACAACCATCACATATCCGTCCAGAAGCGGAGCAAGAATGGCAGCATCTGCAACACTCATTACCGGTGGGAGATCCACAAAGATATAGTCATAAGCACTTCTGAGTGCCTTCAGGATTGTCTTCATCTGAGCGGACTGAAGAAGCCAGGTCGGATCCGGCGGAATGTTGCCGGCTGGAATCACCGAAAGCATCCGATAATCCTTGGAAGACTGCGTGACGTCCATCAGACAGTTCTGCCCGACAAGGACATCTGTGAGTCCCGGGACGGATTTGCAGCCAAGCTTCTTGCTAACCGTTGGCATGCGCAGGTCAGCTTCCACCAGGACAACCTTTTTGCCAAGCTGTGCGAAGCTGATTGCCATGTTCACGGCGTTGATACTTTTTCCATCATGTTGCAATGCACTGGTCACGCCGATGACCTTGCTCTCATTCCCCGGCAGGGAGAACATAAGGTTTGTACGAAGCGCCTTGTAGGCCTCCTGAACCGGCCAGGCAGAAGCCTCGCTCAAAACCTGCTTCTGCTCATTCAGAAGCTCTGTTTTCTTATTGTTTCTGCTTTTGGATCCGAACGCCATATCTGTCTATGTCCTTTTTGTTCTGCTGCTCACCTGCTGGCTGTCTTCTGGTGGCTCTGGTAATAATACCCGCGGCCAGCCTTTTTCTGTGCTGCCGCCTCGAAGTCCGGAATGGTTCCAAGAATTGAGATTCCGAATCGTTTCTCCAGCTCATCCGCACTGCGGATCCGGTCATCCATCAGATCCTGGACGGTCACAATTGCAAGCGCAATCAGCAGTCCCAGCAATGCACCGACGATGGTATTCTTCTTGAGGCTTGGGGAATACCGTTGTCTCGCAAGCACCGGTTTGGACACAACCTTCATCGAGCTTCCCTCGACGATATCCGAGATATAGGAAGGTGCGGCCTTCGCAATCGCGTCCGCAAGCTTCTTCGCTTCCTGTGGACTGCGCATCGTGACATTCAGCGTCACCAGCTGCGTATTCGTCTGAATATCGGTTGTGATATCCCCGGCGACTTCCTCATATTCATATGTGAGCTTTGATATTTTCAGGGCATCCTCGACCAGCGGGCGGCTCTTCATGATAACCGCATACGTCTGTGCAAGAAACTGGCTGGCCGCTGTATCGCCATTGTTCAGCGACTGGATGTCATTATCACTGCTTGTTGAATGGTTGTTTACATAGGCTGTAAAGCTGGAACGATAGGTCGGCCTGATAGCGATCACTGTAACTGCGAAAGCCAGGATACCGCCCAGAACGGTCAGGGCAAGAACAAAGAGCCGTTTCTTCCAGATAGCCCTTGCAACTTCCAGCAGATCAATCTCTGTCACATCGTTTTTCTCTCCTGATGGTCTGCTATACGCCATATCTGTACTGCCAGGGCTTCTGTTCAATGCCCTTCCCTCCCTCTAGAACTGTAAATTTTCAAAGTATGCTTAATTGCACGATTTATTAACTCATCTAAACTTTATTATAATCAATTTTTGATAATATACCACTCCGAAAAACCGTCAACTAAATAGAAGTTCCTTGTACATCCTGCCTAAACATTCTATGAATACGCCCAGAGAGAAGAACTGGCATAGGCTGGCAGCCCTGGTTCAGGACTGCCAGCCTATCATAGAAGTCGGTATATTCGGCGTCGATTGTAAACTGTGATGTATGTAAATTCAAGATGGGGCAGATTTTGTGACAAGAATTATTCAATGATACCCGACGACTTTCTCAAGTGCGTTCAGGATATTCTCATATCCTGTGCAGCGGCAGAGATGGCCGGAGATGAGCTTGCGGAGCTCTTCCCGAGTGTACTTTCTTCCGCTGTTTGCAAGCTCCACCCCGGTCAAAATCAGGCCTGGCGTGCAGAAGCCGCACTGGACAGCCGCTTCATCGATGAAGGCCTGCTGTACTTCGTTAAGCTCTCCCGTCGGACTCTTGAGCCCCTCGACGGTCAGGATGTGCTTGCCTTCTGCCCACATGGTCAGGTAAAGGCAGGAATCCACGGCTGTCCCGTCAATCAGAACGGTGCAGGCGCCGCATTCGCCAACGCCGCAGCCTCTCTTGACGGATGTCAGGTTCAGCCGGTTCCTGAGGGTGTCGAGAAGGCTTTCTCTCGGATCGACGGCAAGTTCTTTCTCTTCTCCGTTGACGGTCATATGGACAATCTCAAGCATGATTCTCACCGCCTTTCCCGCAGCTTACGTCTTCACCGTCATCCGCGGTGCCAGCCGCATCTGCTGTGCCCTGTGTCTTTGTCTCATCCATCGTCTGTTCTTCTCCGAATTCAACCGGCGGGAAGTCTCCTGCTCCGGGGGTTCCTTTTCCGATGCCTCTGAGGATGGCCTGCTCAAGGGCGCGTTTTGCCATCTCCCTGATGAGCTGAACACGGAATTCCTTTGAAGCGCGCCAGGAGGAACGGGGGTGGACCTCTTCCTCAACGTGCGTGGCGATGATCTCATAGATCGCCGGATCGTCTGCCGCCATGCCCTTCAGCATCTGTTCGGTCTTTCTGCAGCGGATCGGGGTCGGTGCCGCGACACCGTAGCCAATCCTGACATCTGCCAGACGGAAGCCGGCACCCGGAAGTACCGCACTGCCTGCGGCATCCTCCCGCCGTGTGGCTGAACTGCCCTGTATTCCATCTGTCTCTTCTGCCTCTGCCTGCTCTGCGCCTGCTGCCTCCAGCTTCACCCTGACGCAGCATCCAAGCGTTGCGATTTCCATCGAGCGTCTCTTGCCATACTTGATGTAGCAGCCGGAGTAGCCGACATAGTCTTCTGGTTTTACCAGGATCGCAATCAGAACCTCGTCCCGCCTGCGGACCGTTTTGCCGGGACCTGTGTAGAATTCAGTGACTGGAACCTCTCTGGAACCCTCCGGTCCCTGCAGGACGAGGGTGGCATCGAGCGTCTGCATCGTTGCGCCGGAGTCCGCGGAGGTGGCGCCATTACAGAGGTTGCCGCCGATGGTGCCCATATTCCGGATCTGCGGACCGCCGACCGTGTCGACCGCCTCCCCCAGATACGGGAAACTTTCCCGGATGATGGGATCATTCGTGATGTCTGTAAAACAGGTGGCCGGTCCGATCACAATCGTTCCGTCTGTCAGCCTGTCCACGCCCTTCAGCTCCGGGATCTCATGGATGCTGACCAGATCGCAGCCGGCATCCTTGCCGGAACGGAGCTTCACGAGCACGTCTGTCCCGCCGGCGATGACTTCAGCCTTCTCGTCAGCAGCAAGGTGCGCGACGGCATCCTCGACCGACTTTGCCTCGTAGTAATTCTCAATATCGTACATACCGCACCGCCTTTCTCAGATCAGACCATGCTGCTGAAATGCCGCCACCAGCCTCTGCTGGGTCATCGGAATCTCGTTCATCGCGACACCCGTTGCGTTCAGGATGGCATTGCGGATTGCCGGGGCAATGGAGATGACCGGCGGCTCGCCCAGCGCCTTGTTGCCGTAGGGACCCATCGGGTCGTCCATTTGCAGGAAGATCGCCTTCAGATCCGGAACGTCGAGCGCCGTTGGGATCTTGAAGTCGAGCAGGTTATTGTTCAGCGGCCTGCCTTTTTCGTTGTACAGAAGCTCCTCGCTCAGGGCGTAGCCGATGCCCATTGCCATGCCGCCATGCACCTGGGCCTCGGCCAGCTGCGGATTGAGCAGCCTGCCGGAGTCATGGACATTCACGAGATGATCGATCTTCACGGTCCCCATCTCCATGTCCACCGTGATGTCTGCAAATGTACATCCGGATGCGTACGTATTTTCCTTGCAGTGGTTTGTGACCTCTGCTGTGATGTGTTCCGAGCGGTCGAGGGAGTAGAAGGCGTTCTCTGCAAGGTCTTTCATCGAGAGCAGCACCTTGCCGGGCTTTGCGAGGATCTTCCCGGTATCCCTCAGGATCGACTTCTTTCCGGACGGAAGATCGTCGATGTTCCAATGCTTTACGTCCGCGTCGAGCCAGCCTTTATAGCGGTCATTTTCATCCTTAGAGCCGTCCGCGATGAAGCCGTAACCGTTTTCCGCGGAGAGGTCTGCCTGCACAGGCGCGCCTTCCGGCACGATGCGCTCACAGATGTTGTTGTCGTGGATCATCAGCTCCTCCGCCGGACGGCCGAGCATGTAAGAAGCATAATCCAGAATCCGGTTGCGCAGCTCGAGGCCGCATTTCTTGACGGCCTTTCCGGTGACAAAGGACTGTCTGGACGCATACGCACCTGTGTCAAAGGGCGCCAGATCTGTATCCTGCGTCGAGACGATGTAAACCCTGTCCGGTGTGATGCCTGTGGTCTCCGAGGCCATCTGGGTGAAGACGGTGTCGGCTCCCTGGCCGATTTCGGTTGCCGACAGCTCAACCTGGACCGAGCCATCCTGGTTCAGGATCATCCGGGCGCTGGAAGTCTCCAGGGAGATCGGGTAGACGCCGACCTTGTACATGAAGATCGACATCCCGACACCGTGGCGGATGGGGCCAGTCTGGTTTGCGTACGCCTTCCGCTTTTCATCCCAGTGGATGTATTCCGCGCCGCGCCGCATGCACTCCTTCATGGAGTAGGAATAATAGGTGATGCCGTTGCCCGGATCCCGGAAGCCTTTTCCGACGCAGTTGTCCATCCGGAACTTCAGCGGGTCAAAGCCCTCTCTGTGGCAGATGTCGTCGATCTGGCAGTCCGCCAGAAAGACCGCCTGCGGCACGCCGTAGGCACGCATCGCGCCGGCGGAGGCAGAGTTTGTGAAGACCGTCGTCATGTCCGCACGGCAGCCGTAGGCGTCGTTGTAGAGATCCTTGTAAACCGTTGCGACAGACGCTGCAATTGCATGTCCATGGGAGGCGTACGCGCCTTTGTTCGCGTAGCCGTCAAGGGTGCGTGCGAGGAGACGGCCGTCTGTCGTGTAGAGCGCCTTCGTCTTTCCGATCACTGCGTGGCGGACTCTCGTCTGGGAGATGCACTCCTCTCGGGTGGTCTCCAGGCAGACGCAGCGGCCGCCGCAGGCAATCGACAGATAGGCGTTCAGCGGTTCATACAGGATATCCTGCTTGTTGCCGAAGCCACCGCCCAGATAAGGCTTGATCACACGGACCTTGCCGACCGGCCAGCCCAGTGCCTGGGCGATGACACGGCGCATAATGTGCGGAATCTGCGTAGAAGCTGTGACCGTGACCTTCCCGTTCACATCCACGTACGCCCAGCTTGTTGCCACCTCGATATGGCAGTGCGAAACCCGCTGCGTCCGGTATGTCTGCTCATATTCCCGGACATGCTCGGCCCCGTACTCCCTGATCGCCTTCTCCTTTGCCTGTTCATAGTCATAATCCGGTGAGGATTTGAAAGACGTATGGATCAGCTCATTCGTCTTCCGAAGGTCCGGGTGAAGCGGGGTTGCCTCCGGCTTCAGGGCATCCTCGACCGTCGTGAACGGCGGATACTCCTTATACTCGATCTTCAAAAGTCTCTCGGCGCGCTCGCACGCGACATTGTCCACGCCGACGATTGCAGCGATGTCATCCCCGTACAGCCGCACGCGCGTATTCAGAAGCTTCCGGTCTGCGATATCCTGGTGCGCCGCCTCGACGCTCCATGGGTGTCCGGCGGTCGGAAACTGGATGTCCGGCACGTCAAAGCAGGTGACAATCTTCACGACACCGGGCACCTTCTCCGCCTCCGATGTATCGATGGAAAGCACCTCGCCATTCGCAATGGTCGAATGGACAACATGCGCGATCAGCGCGTCCTTCGGACACAGGTCATTCGTGTACTTCGCCTCTCCGGTTACCTTCCCGAAGGCGTCGACACGCTTCATGCTCTTCCCGACTACCTCCATACCGTGTTTACCTCCTAGCCTTCTGTTTGTACTATATCTGTAAGCTCCTCGATCAGTGTCTGAACCTGACCGGGTGTGTTGGCATGTGAAAATGATGCCCGCACGATGCCTCTCTTTTCAGTTCCAAAGAAACGATGAATCAAAGGCGCACAGTGTCCGCCTGCCCGGACTGCGATCTGTCTGTCACGCCAGAGCCGGTCGGCAACATCTGCAGCGTCGAGCCGGCCGATGTTGAATGCGACTGTCGGGAGTACCTGCCCCGATTCATCATAGCTGCTGGTCTGTACAGGATCGTCAGCCGTCCCTCTTCCGTATATGTGAATGCGCTCTTCCCCGGCCTGCCGGTTGATGACATCGATACCGGAAAGCAGCTGCTTCCGCAGGCTGAGGGCCTGCTCCCTCCATGTTTCCCGCTTTCCTTCCGCAAAGGTGAGCGCGGCATGCAGACCTGCGATCGAGTGGGCGTTCTGCGTGCCGGCCTCCAGATGTTCCGGCATCTCCTGCGGCATGGTCTCCAGAAATGTCCGGATGCCGGATCCTCCTGCCATCAGGGGGCTGAGGCTTATGCCGCGCCGCACGATGATTGCGCCGGTTCCCTGCGGTCCCATCAGCGCCTTGTGTCCGGAAAAGCACAGGATATCGATTCCGAGGCGTCTTATATTGATCGGGATGATGCCCATCGTCTGAGCCGCGTCCAGGATCCATGTCGCCCGGTTTTCACTGCACAGCGCCGATACGACAGAGAGGTCGATGACGTTGCCTGTCACGTTGCTGCCGTGCGAGAGTGCCACTGCGATCCGGGTGTCAGGATTCTGCGTGCGGATGGCTCTCAGGGTCTGCCCCAGATCCTCCATGTCGAGGCGCGCGTCCGCTGTCAGCCCGATAAAATGAACGACGATGCCCTTTTCTTTCAGCCTGTAGGCCGGTCTCAGCACGGAATTATGCTCCTGGATGCTCACTACCAGGTGGTCACCTTTCTGCAGCCCCAGGCCGAAGATTGCGGTGCAGAGCGCCTGCGTCGCGTTCATCGTGAAGGCTACGCAGTCCGGTCCCTCTGCCCCCGCAAGCGCTGCGAGCTGCATCCTTGTCTCAAACAGACAGCGGTCTGCATCCAGCGACGCACTGTAAGCGCCTCTGGACGGATTGCCGAAGGCATCGATGGCGGATGCGACCGCCTCCTTCACACACGGCGGCCGGTTGTATGAAGTTGCCGCATTGTCAAAGTAAATCATTCGTCAAAGTTCTGCTGTGCTGCAAAGTGGATGAGTTCCGTCAAAACCGCTCCGCCGATTGCCCGTGCCTTGTCGGAGATCCTGAAGCAGTTGTCATGCTCCGATGCGCGCGGGTCGATGTCCGCGATCTTGAAGCCCTCCGGTACCGGATATCCGTCCCGGATCAGGCCTCTGAGCAGGCCTGTAAAGGCCGCCCGCACTGGCACGCCGGCTTCACCCTTCCTGGATGAGCTGCCCTCCATCTGTTCTGCTGACCGTGCTGCCTGTCCTGCGCTGCCGCCATCTGCCGGCTGTACTGCCTGTTCTGCACTGCCATCATCTGCTGTCCGTGCTGCCTGTCCTGCGCTGCCGCCATCTGCCGGCTGTATGCTCCTGCCTTCCGGCAGGATGCTGGCGATGACCTGCCCCTCCTCCACGATGTCGCCGATTGATGCACAGGTTTTCACGATTCCGGCTGCCGGACTGTGGATGACTCGGTCCTGTGCATGGCCGGCGATCAGTCCTGGTGTACCGGTATTCGGAAGCGCTTCCCCTTCCAGAATGGCCTTTCCCAGGTTATGACCGCGCATTGTCTCGATCACCACATCGCAGTCCTTCCCGGCTGTGAATCCGGGGCCGAGCGCAATGACAAGCGGTGCCATGTCTTTCGTCGTCCCGAGATTTTTCTTTGCAAGAATGGCGTCAACGACACAGGTGAGAAACAGATGCCTTCCGCCACCCTCCAGAGTCGTAAGCCCGGTATCCCACTCGGCGTATTTCTCCCCGGAGTGAATGATATCACGAATGGCAGCGCCGTCCGGGTCCACCAGCATGGCGATTCCATCCTGGAAGAGCAGGTACTCCGCCTCATCCAGGTTGTGGGCAAGCGTGACCGAGACATCCTCAACCGCCGCACTGCCCTCGTAGACGGCCTCTGACAGCGCAACCGTCCGCCTGATGGCGCTCGGATGCTCCGATTCCAGGATCAAGACCGGGAATCCTGCTCTTCTCAGCGTCCGGATCGTGCCGGTCGCAATGTCTCCTCCGCCTCTCACTATTACAAGCTGATCTGTAACCATACTTTCCTGTTATCCCTTTTCCGGCATACTGCCTGACACATCTGCCGCGTACTCCCGGCATGCTTCCCGCGCATCTGCTGCCTGTTTCCGGTACGCTGTCTGGCGCATCCGCTGTACCCTGACCGCTGCAGTCTTCCCGCACATCCGGTGACTGTTTCCGGTGCGCTGCCTGGCGCATCAGTCTGTCACCAGGATGTGATCAACTTTATCTGTCACTTCTCCGATCAGGCTGCAGGGGAGCCCGAGCTTCTTGATCTCTGTCAGCACCTCATCGGCGATTTCATTCGGCACAGCCGCCAGAAGGCCGCCGGAGGTCTGCGGGTCAAACAGCAGCTCCTGCTGCCAGAACGCGGTGTTCTGGAATTCCACCAGGTCACCGAGATGGTTGCGGTTGCGCTGGCCGTTCGCCGTGATGAAGAAGTCCTCCTCGACGAATGTCCGAACCCGCCTGAAATGAGGCACCGCGCTTGTATGGATGACAGCTCCCAGCGGGCTGCTGACCGGCTGGTCCGCGCTTCCGTCTGCTGCATCCGAAAAACCGGACGTGCGGCGTTTCATGCCGAGCATCTCTGACAGATGTCCGAGCAAAGAGAATCCTGTCACGTCCGTGCAGGCGTGAACCTCGTAACGCGACAGAACCTCAGCCGCATACTTGTTCAGCGTTGTCATCGAGCGAACCGCCTCATCCATGCTGGCCGGATCAGCCGCCTTCACGCGGCCTGCCGTGCAGACGATGCCGGTCCCCAGCGGCTTCGTCAGGAGCAGCCGATCACCCGCGCGGGCGCCGACGTTGGTCAGGACATGCGCCGGGTCAATAAGCCCGGTCACCGACAAGCCGTACTTGACATCGTTGTCATTGATTGAATGTCCGCCGCACAGAGACGCACCGGCTTCTGCAACCTTCTCCGCGCCGCCCTGCATGATTCTTCCCAGGATGTTCAGGTCCCAGGACTGCGGAAAGCAGACGATGTTCAGCGCCGTCACCGGCCGGCCGCCCATCGCCCAGATGTCCGACATCGCGTTGGCTGCCGCGATCTGGCCGAACAGGTACGGATCATCCACCATCGGCGGGAAGAAGTCGAGCGTCTGGACGATCGCCCGGTCCCCGCTCACGCGGTAGACCGCTGCATCGTCATTTGTATCGAAGCCGACCAGAAGGTCCGGATCCTTCTTCTGAGCCGGCAGACGGCTCAGCACCCGGTCCAGGATGTCCGGCCCGAGCTTCGCTGTGCAGCCGCCGCCCTTGCAGAATTCAATTTGTTCCATGCTGGCCCTCCAGGTGCTGCTTTCTGCCCTGCCCTTATCCCCGGGTTTCGTACTCATGGGCAGAAAACAGTTTCTCACTATTCAGCACGTTTCAGCACGGCTTCACGACCCTGTACGGTCCGGTCAGTGCTTCGGTGATCTCGTACATGTTGGTCACGCCGCCGACCTTCAGCTTGTCCTCCAGATTCTGGAACTTCAGGCAGGTGCCGCAGGTTGTGATTTCCGCGCCGGACTTCTCCAGCTCCCTCAGATCGTCCAGCGACTCGGATCCCTCACAGGTCAGCCGTGCGCCGCCGTTGTAGAAGATGATCTTCTTCGGCACATCCTCCTTCTTCGACAGAGCGAAGAGGAAGCCCTTGAGCAGGATCTTTCCGAGTTCCTTCTCCGGCTCTCCCATGCTGTCTGAGGAAATGACGACGATATAGCCCTCCGGCGCTGCTGCCGGGATGCCGCAGGCCTGATAGTCCTGCTCATTGAATGTGGCGGCTCCCCTGCTCTGAAGCTCTTTTGCCGCCTCGGTGACGGTCAGACGGACCCTGTATTCCGTGTCCGAAACCTTCTCCATCTCATAAGCGTACTGTCTCTGGTCTGCAAATTTCTTCAGATTCTGGGCAGAAATCTCGTTGTCGACAACGGTCTCTACAACCTCTCCGACGCCCAGCGGCTCCACCGCCTTCTTCGTGTCTACGATCGGAATCGGGCACTGCTTTCCTCTCTCATCCAGTGAAATCATACTAAAGCCTCCCTTTCTTCTACAGGTTTATTTTTTCGATTCTATCCACTCTATCCATGCAGGCTGACCGCAAGCCCACAGGCCTGTTCGCAGGCCCATCGCTCCTGATCCTGCCAGCCGTTCAACATGTTGACAGGCTTCTCACAGCTGATTCGCCGTCACAGCGGAGCTGGCGTACACCGCCGCTGCGACCGGAAGCGCTGTGTCATTGGCATGGAATCTGGGGTTATGCCAGGCGTACAGCGGCTCCCCTTCTGTCCCCGATCCGACCCAGTAGAGATAGGACGGAATCCTGTCCATGATGATCGCGAAGTCCTCGCTTGCGAGGGTCGGAACCGCCGTCACACAGTTCTCCTCCCCGACAACGGCCGCAGCCGCCTTGTGCGCGATCTTTGTCATCTCCGGTGTATTGAATGCAACCGGGAGCACTTCCTTATATTCGACATCCGCCGTACACTGGTAGGCTTTCGCCGTGTCCATCACGATCTCCTCGAGGCGTTGGATCTGCATCTCCTTCGTCTTCTGGCTCAGCGCCCGTACGCAGCCGGTCATCTTCACCTCCTCGACGATCAGGTTTTCAACACTCCCGCCGTGGATGGAACCGATCGTCAGGATCGCATTCTCCATCGGGTCGACGTTCCTGCTGACGATGGTCTGGAGCGACTGAATGATCGCCGCGGCGCAGACGATCGGATCAATGCACAGGTGCGGCATCGCACCGTGCCCGCCCTTGCCGTGGACAGTAATGACGAAGTTTGACTTCGCGCTCATCAGTCCGCCGGACTGAATCACGACCTGCCCTGCCGGGACCTCCGGGCGATTGTGCATACCGAAGAAATACTTCGGAGAAATGATCGAGAAAAGCCCTGCGTCGATCATTTCCTGGCAGCCATTCGTTGTTTCCTCTGCTTCCTGGAACAGAAAGTCGACGGTTCCCGGCACCTCTTCGCGGTTTCTTGACAAAATCATCGCAGCGCCGAGAAGCGACGCGGTGTGAAAGTCGTGTCCGCAGGCGTGCATCTTACCCTCGCATCTGGATTTGTACGGACTCTCAACCTGCTCGGTCTGCGGAAGGGCATCGATGTCCGCCCGAAGGCCGGTCTCCCCGCCGCTCTTTCCGCCCCGCAGCCGTGCCACGACGCCAGTCTTCACGACCGAGGTATCGGGCAGCTCAAGAATCTCGATACCCGGCAGCCCGGCGAGCTCCTCCCGGATCTTTTCGGTTGTCCTGTACTCTTCATGAGAAAGCTCCGGGTGCATATGCAGGTCTCTTTTGATCGCGAGTACCCGTCCGGCTTCCTTCTCTGTCAGATGCAAATCCATCTTCTGCCACACTCCTCTTTTTTTATTCTCAGAAGAACTCCGGCAGTCCGCGCTTCAGGTACTGTCCTCTGTTCTCCTTGATCACCCTGCCATCCTCGGCGGTCTTCTCGCCTCGGAGATAGACCTGATCAATGGCCCCCTTCAGCTTCATGCCTTCGAGCGGTGCGTAGTCTGCCCTCGAGACCTGGGTTTTCACGGAAATGGTGCGCTCCGCCGCAGGATCGAGAACAACGATGTCCGCGTCCGCTCCTTCCTTCAGCACGCCTTTCTTCGGGTAGAGTCCGTAGAGCCGCGCCGGGTTCTCGGCCAGAAGCTCGCACATCTTTTCCTTCGTGATGCGCCCTTTTGCAACCCCTTCCGAATAAATGACGGCCGGTCTTGTCTCCGCACCGGGCATGCCGCCCGGGATCTTCCGGAAGTCGTCCTTCCCGAGCTCCTTCTGCGCGATGGTGAAGGAGCAGTGGTCGGTCGAGACGGTCTGTATCTCGCCGTCCGCCATGGCCTTCCAAAGCGCGTCCTGATCGGTCTTCTTTCTCAGGGGCGGCGCACAGACATACTTCGATGCTTCATCGAAATCATCGTTATCGTAGAGGATGTCATCCATCACCAGATACTGCGGGCAGGTCTCCACATAGACCTTCTGGCCGCGTCTTCTGGCCGCCCGGATCTCTTCAAGCCCCTCCAGACAGGTCAGGTGGACGTCGATGACAGGTTCGTCCGCCACCTCTGCCAGATGGCAGTAGCGCCCGATGGCCTCCGCCTCCGCTGCCGCCGGGCGCGTGAGATAGTGGGAGCTGACTTTAAAGCGTCTTTCATCCGCCGCGTACTCCTCGCGAAGCGCGTCGATCAGACCGCTGTTCTCACAGTGGCAGCCGGTTGTCGTGCCGCATTCCTTCAGCCGCTGCAGCACCTTCAGGATCGTGCAGTCGTCGATCTGCGTATCATAGGTCATGTAGATCTTGAAGGTGGAGGCGCCGCGCTCGATCATGTCCGGGATCTCGGCGGAGATCGCATCGTTCCACTTCGTAATGGTCTGATGGAACCCATAGTCGCAGCTGCAGCCGGCCTCCGCCTTCCGGAACCAGTTGTCAAGGCCCTCGTTCAGCGTCTCTCCCGGATAGGCGGTTCCAAAGTCGATGACGCTCGTCGTCCCGCCGGCGATCTCCGCCTTTGTGCCGGAAGCAAAATCGTCAGCCGTGACCGTACCGGCTACATGCAGGTCAAAATGGGTGTGTGCATCGATGAATCCCGGAAAGATGAGCTTGCCGGCGCAGTCCACGATCTCACAGCCTGCGGGCGGATCGATGTGAGAAGCGATCCTGCAGATTTTTTCGCCGTCTGTCAGTAGGTCTGCCGACCTGCTGCCGGACGGGTATACCAGTGTGCCATTCTGAAACAGTATCATGGAAATGCCTCCTTCCATTCATGTCCCGGCTGAAGACGCATCCGTCCTGTTTGTGACAGAGCCTGCGTCCTGTAAAATCCGATGTAAGAAGCCTATGCAATAAGCCCATTCAATAAGCCCATGTAAAAAGAAAGCCGGGGTTCACGTTTCCGCCGCCCTCGGCATTGTCCCGTCCTGTCATTTTACCGGAGGACGCATCCTGTCCCCCGCTGTCTGCTACAGGACTCTTCTGTAGAATCCGTCAACCCTGATGCTGTTTGCCTCTGCCAGGGCACGGAGCCTTTGTTCTGTCTCCGGCGGGGCGCTGAAGGCCAGCCCGCAGCCGGCCTTGATGCTGCCGGGTACGGGGATCATCCGCCCCGGCACCCCCTGTGCCCGGCATACATATTCCAGATGAAGCGCATCTGTCGTTGTCGGAAATACAACAATCACTCTTTGTTCAGTTTTCACAGATTCTCCATATCATCATGCTGAAAATTTGTAAAATCCCTTGACAATATTTTAGCACCGGATACAATCATTTGCAATAGAAGGTGGTATTTCGTCTGAACAAGTCTGAAAGCGGACGGGCATCCGAAATCCGCCGGTGCAGGCGTGAGACGTTCTTTGCAGCGGCCGGTCCCTTGCCTCGGGCATAGAATCCGCCGGCGCAGGCGGGCGCGTTCAGGCGACGGTTGTTGGCATCAGCGTAAAAGAAGGAGGCGGTCTTATGGAACATATGGACAAGAAAACACTCATCCGTGTGATTGACTCTGCCATGCATCGTGTCCCTGCTGATCTGGTCATCTACAACTGCCAGATTGTGGATGTCTTCACCGGGACCGTCCGGCCAGGCTCCATCGCAATCACCGACGGCCTGATTGTCGGCTTTGGCGATGACTACCGCGGGCAGGAGGAGATCGACGCCGGCGGCGCATACGCAGCGCCGGGACTGATCGACGGACATATCCATATCGAGTCCACATACACCTCGCCCGAGGAGTTCGGGCGCATGGTGGTTCCGCGCGGTACGACGACCGTCATCGCGGATCCGCACGAGATCACGAATGTCTACGGCCTTGAAGGCTTGAATTACATGATCCGGGCAGCGTCCAGGACGGAGCTGTCCGTCCGGTACATGATTCCAAGCTGCGTGCCGGCGACTCCATTTGAGGACGCCGGAGCGGTTGTCAATGCCTTCGACATGCAGTGGCCGATGCAGGACCGGCATGTTCCGGGACTTGGTGAGTTCATGAACGTTCCCGGAATTCTGGAGAAGAACGACGACGACCTGAACAAGCTGCTGGTCGCTCTGTCGATGCACAAGGTGATTGACGGGCACAGCCCGGGGCTGGAGGGCGCGGGACTGAATGCGTATATCGCCGCAGGGGTGAAAACGGATCATGAGTGCACGACGGTGAAGGAGATGGAGGACCGTCTGGAGCGCGGGATGTATGTCCAGCTGCGGGACGGGTCCGCCTGCCATGACCTGGAGAATCTGATTCCAGGCATCACACCGTACAATTACAGAAGACTGATCCTCTGCTCGGATGACCGGCAGCCGAAGACCATCCTGAACGAGGGGCATATCGACAGCCATCTGCGGAAGCTCGTGAAGGCCGGCATTGATCCGGTCATGGCCATCTGCATGGCGACGCTCAATGCGGCGGAGTGCTATAAGCTCGAGGACCGCGGCGCGCTGGCCCCGGGCAGGCGGGCGGACATTGTGCTGTTTGACAATCTGAAGGATTTCGGTGTAAAGACCGTCTTGATTGAGGGCAAGAAGGTCGCCGAGAACGGCCGGTACCTGCTGTCCTATGAGAAGGCGCCGATCTACTCTGTCAGAGGATCGATGCACGTGAAGGCATTCACCGAGGACGACCTGCGGCTGCATCTGAAGAGCGATTTTGTGAAGACCATCGAGATCATCCCAGGCGGAATCCGCACGAAGGAGACCGACTTGCACGTAAAGCTGGACACAGGCGGGGACTTTGTCTTCGAGCCCGGCAAGGATGTGGCGAAGATCGCGGTGCTGGAACGGCACCACAACACCGGGCGGATCGGACTGGGGCTGCTGAAGGGCTACGGCATCCAGCAGGGTGCTGTCGCGCTGTCGGTTGCGCACGATTCCCACAACATCATCTGTGTGGGCGTCTCCAACACGGAAATGAGCGCGGCGATCCACGCCTTGATTGATCAGGAGGGTGGCTTTGTCCTCGTGAAAGATGGAAAGGTTATTGCGTCGCTGCCGCTTCCGATTGCCGGTCTGATGAGCGACCGCAGCGGTGAGGAGGTCGCGCAGGCGCTGGAGGTGCTGCACAACACCGCCTACGACATTCTCGGCGTCAGCCATACGGTTGAGCCGATCATGACGCTGTGCTTCATGTCCCTGATTGTCATCCCGGACATCAAGATCACAGACCGCGGCCTGTTCGACATGAAGAAATTCGCATTCACCAAGATTGAAGCGGAAAATGCCGGGGATAAGACTCTCGTCTGAATGAGTGTCCAGCCGTCATGTCTGTCCCTTGCTTGCCGCCTGAGCCCCTCCAGCTGCTCCTCCAGCTGCCCTGCCAGGGCAGCCGGAGGAGCTTTTATCCTATAAATGGCACGTCATCGCATTTTTGATCAATATCGCGAAGGACGGACTCTTCTGTGTAGAAATAGTAGGCGTCCCACGGGCGCTGCCGGATCAGGCGCATCGCGCCTCTGTCTCCATGAAGCGCAAGCAGGTCGTCTGCCACCCGCCCCCGGTCGAGCCGAAACGCACCGGGGACGGTTGTTGTAACCGTTCTCTCTGTTTCATTCCGGACAGCCATGCAGCCGTAGGGTTTGCCTGAGCAGATGCAGTCACAGACAAACCGGGTGATCAGCCGCCCTTCCAGATACGGCATGTCTGCCGCAAAGAATACGACAAGCTGCGCATGGTCTGCGAGGGCTTTCCGCGTGCCAATCCGGATGGAGGAAGTGATCCCTTCCTCTGCCATGTGGTTTTCCAGATACGTGATGCTCTCCTCTCCCAGATCTGCTGTTTTCTGCATGATCTCCGGGTATCTGGTCACAACACCGATTCCCACCTTCACATGATATTCCTGGAGCTGCTGTGCAGACTGCACCATGTGTGCCAGCGCGTGCATATACAGCGGGTGGCCATGAAGGTCTGACAGAAGCTTGTTCTCATGTTCCGAGTACCGCCTTCCGAAACCTGATGCCATCAGGATGAAGGTCACGTCCGTAACCTGCCTTGCCGCGCCGGAACGGTACATATCACTCAGATAGTAGGAGCTCCGGATCCATGGAAACCGCACCCGGAGCGGCCGGATGTAGCAGGCTTCCGCCAAATGGAGCAGCTGCGTTTCTGTCAGCGGCTCTTCAGGCAACATCCCATCATCCGCAAGCTTCTGATTCGCTTTCTCTTCATGACATGCTGCACCTGCAGTCTTTGCACTGCCGCCTTCATCCTGAACTTTCCCTTCCATGCAGATGGTGTGGAACAAGGCCGCATTGTAATGCTGGCAGACAGACTGCGGCAGCCGTCCGACGGCATGACGCCCCATTACGACAACGACCTCATCTGTGGCCGGCGGCAGGACAGGCTCCCCCTCAAGCGGGATTTTCGCCGGCATAGAGCGGCTCCCGTCTGCCTCCACAAATACGATATCGTACACCCCGCAGATCTCCCGGAATGCTTCCGGAGACACCGGGCCAAGCTTCCAGCCCTGCTGCGCACTTTCCGGTGCGCCGCCCCGTGTGGACATGTATGACCGCCCGTCCATGCCCTGCGGCCTTCCAAAGTATGCCACGCCCTTCACGACTGCTGCCGGCTCTGTCTCGTCCCCGCTCCGGCTTTCGCGGATTCCATACTCCACGCAGGGGTTATAGATGTGGGTTGTCGTGGTCACAGCCACACGCTTTCCCTCCAGCGCCAGTTTTTCCGCCTGCTGCCGGATATATGTACTCTTCCCCCCGGCACCGGCAACTGCAATCACAAGCGCACGCCGGACAGGGCTTGCTTCCTGCTCCTTGTCTCTCCGCTGCCTCTGGTAGTACGTGATCTGTTTTCTTCTGCGCGCCTTAGGCATCATCCTGCTGCCCTCTTGATTCCGCCCCACTCTGTCTGTTATACACACGGCCTGCTTTGCTCTGCTCTGCCTGCCCCGCTCTGCCGCTCTGCTTCTCCGCTTTACTGAACGCTGTTGATCAGGCTGAAGATTTCGTCCCGGATCGCCTCATTCACACTTGCCGCAGCCTTCGCGCTCTCCTGCCTTGAATAGAAATAGAACTTGATTTTCGGCTCGGTTCCGGACGGGCGGACCGCAAACCAGCTGCCGTTGTCGAGGAAGAAGCGAAGGACATTTGATGCCGGGATATCCTCATAGCCATCCTTGTAGTCGATCACCTGCGTGACCTTGAAGCCGGCCACCTGCATCGGCAGGTTTCCGCGCAGCCAGGTCATCATCCGCCCGATACGAGCGGCACCCTCCACGCCCTTCAGAACAATATTCGGTTCCAGCTCATTGTAGAAGCCATACTGCTCAAAAATCTCCTCCAGCACCTGCCAGAGTGTCTTTCCCTGCTTCTTGTAGTAGGCAGCAGCTTCTGCCACCAGCATACCGGCGCTGATGCCGTCCTTATCGCGGATCTGAGGGCAGGAGGCATAGCCGACCGACTCCTCATAACCAAACAGATACTGGTAGCCGAGCTTCTCCACTTCCGGAATACGCCCGCAGATGTTCTTGAACCCGGTCAGCGACTCGAACATCCGGACCCCGTAGGACTTTGCGATCTCGGTGGAAAGCGTAGATGTCACGATGGACTTCACCATTGCGCCATTGGCCGGAAGCGTGCCCGCCGCCTTCCTGCCCTCCAGGATATAGTTCACCAGAAGATAGCCCGTCTGGTTGCCGTTCAGCGGAACATATGTGCCGTCGGCAGAAAGGATTTCGATCGCAAACCGGTCTGCGTCCGGATCCGTCGCCATCAGAAGCTCCGCACCGGTCGATTGCCCAAGCTGCTCGGAGAGGCGGAACGCCTTCGGATCCTCCGGGTTCGGATACCCGACCGTCGTGAAGTCCGGATCCGGGCTTTGCTGCTCCGGCACGATGTGGAAGTTCGTAAAGCCCCGGTCGGCCATCATCCGACTGAACGGCACGGCACCCGCACCGTTCAGTGGCGTGTAGACGATCGGAAGGGAAAGATCCAGCTCGTCGCCGTCGTGGATCGCAATCGACTCGATCTCGTCGAGATACATACGGTCATACTCCGGGCCGAGCACCGTGATCATCCCGCTTCTTTTCAGCGCTTCGACATCCCCGCGGCGCACTCCTTCAAAGTAGTCGACCTTCTCGATTTCCGCCATCATGCCGTCCGCCACATCAGAGCTGACCTGGCAGCCGTCCTCCCAGTAGGCCTTGTAACCATTGTATTCCTTCGGATTGTGGGAGGCCGTGATGTTGATGCCCGAGACCGTTCCAAGCTTCCGGATCAGGAAAGCCAGCTCCGGGGTCGGCCGGAGATCCGGAAATGTATAGACCCTGATTCCTGCCCCTGCGAAGATGCCGGCCGTCAACTCGGAGAATTCCTTTGAAAAATGGCGAGGATCGTGCGCGATGATGACGCCCTTTTTCTTTGCCGCCTCGCCCTGTGCGCAGATATAGTTCGCGATCCCCTGTGTCGCACGTCCGACGGTGTACATGTTCATGCAGTTCGTCCCGGCAGCGACAATGCCCCTCAGGCCGGCTGTCCCGAACTTCAGATCCTGGTTGAACCGCTCCCTGATCTCCTTCTCATTATCCCTGATCGTCTCAAGCTCCGCCCTGAGCGGATCGTCCTTTGGCAGTTTCTCCATCCAGATGCTGTACCGTTCCCTGTAATCCATCTGTTCCTCCTTGTATTCAATGTTTGCCTGTGCCGCTCTCCCTGTATCACGCATCTAAGCGCTTCAAGATGGTTGCCGCAAGATCCTCGGGTTTCCCAAAGAAATATCCCTGCAGCTGCCTGCAGCCCAGCTCGCGCAGAATCTTCTCCTGATCTTCTGTCTCGATTCCCTCGCAGACCGTCCCGATCCCGAGCTTGTCCGCCATCTGAATCATCTCCGAGAGGATGACATAGTTCCGGCTGTCCCGAGTGAGGCCTTTCGTAAACTGCATGTCGATCTTCATCACATCGAACTCGAAGGTCTGGAGCGTGTTGAGCGTGGAGTACCCGCTCCCGAAATCGTCCATCCAGACCTGGAATCCCTGCTCACGGAACCGGCTGACCTCTCTCCGGATCAGATTGCTGTCCTTTGCAAATGCACTCTCGGTGATCTCCATCACGAAGAAATCTCTCGAATAGCCTGAACGATCGACTCTGTCGCAGATCTCCTCTACCATGTCACAGCTTTCAAAATCGTATCTGGAGAGGTTGATTGAGACCGGGACGAGCCGGATGCCCGCCTTCTCCTTCTCCCTGAGATCCCGGATCACATTGTCGAGCATCGTCAGGTCCAGCAAAGCTGTCAGATGATTCTGCTCGAGTACCGGCACAAAGGCGGCCGGCGACAGGATTCCGAAGACCGGGTCCTTCCACCTGACCAGCGCCTCCTCGTGGCAGATTCTTCCGGTCTTCGCGTCCATGATCGGCTGGTAGTAGGTCAGGATATGACCGGCCGCGATCGCCTCGTCGATATGATCAAAGATGTACTGCTGCCGCGCCTTCATCTCTCCCAGACTGCTGTCATAGACGGCATACAGCCGCTTCTTATCCTGGTGAATGCTGTTGCAGGCCAGCATCGCGCGATCACAGCAGAGGTTCGACAGCTCTCCCGGCTGGTTGTAGTAGATCCCTGCCTGTACACTTACGCCCGTTTCCCTGCGCACATTGTTTTGAAGCTGCTGCAGCTGCCCGGTAAGATTCTCATCATACGTCATCAGTATGAAATGATCCGCCCCCACGCGGGACAGCAGACGGTTAGGCCAGTACTTACGGATAATCGACGCAATTTGACTGAGGAGATCATCCCCCTTGCGGAAACCATTCGCCTGATTGTATGCGGCAAAGCCCTGCACATTCAAAAAAACAAAAACCGGCTTTCTTGAATAATCAACGACATTCTTCAGTAAGTCTTCAGCTGTCACGATAAAGAACGCGATATTTGGCAAACCGGTCACCGGATCCGACTGATCCTGCGGTGCCTTGATTCTGAAGTGTGAAACCAGCTTCTCAGGCGCTATTTTCTTCGGATCAAAGCTTCCTCCGGAAACGTGCGTCTTGTCTTCGATCTTTGCATCGAACGCGGAGACATCCGCTTGGCGGATCATTTCTGTGACATCTGCCCTGCCCGCTGGCACACCAAATGCATAGCCACATGAACTGGACGGGTGCACCACCACATCATCCATGTCAAGATGCCGAAGTGCCTCAATGCAGTCCTGGGCCATCGTCAGGCATTTCTCCTCAGACGTATCCGTCAGAACCGCCAGAAACTCATCCCCGCCGTACCGGTAACTGTACGCCTCTCCGAAATGGCTGACCAGGATGCTGCCGAAGGCCTTCAGAACTTCATCCCCTCTTGCGTGACTGTACATATCGTTGAAGAACTTGAAGTTGTCCACATCAAAGAACAAGATGGCCGTCTCCCGGTTCAGAAACGTCGGGTAATCCTTCTCCAACGCATAACGATTCTTCATGCCGGTCAGCGCGTCATGCTCAGCTGCATACTGTGCCTCTATGCTGTTCTCCCGCAGCCGCTGCTCTGATCTGGCCAGCTTTCGGGCGAAGACAACCTGCCTGCGGTAGACATCAGCCAGGACGGCCAGCAGGATCAGAAACCCGATGGCAATAAAGCTCGCCGGAATCAGCACTTTCCGATAGACCCGGAAGAAAGACTTCGGCATGTTGACCAGGACGGTGCCGTCCGGAAGCAGGCTTTTATCAAGACCATACTTTTCCAGCATCTGGTCGTCGAAGATGTAGGTTCCTATGCTCTTTGTATAGAGCGGGATGTCAGAGGGGCTTATGCCATCATTTACAATCCGGGCAGCCTGCTCACCGGCAATCTTCGCGGCTTCTGTCATATTGTAGATTTTTCCGCCGGTAATCCCGCTGCCGATCCCGACGGAGGAGTTGCGGAATATCGGGATCTTCGCACAGCTGTTCAGGATTTTGACCGTGTCCGGGATCGCATAGTGCCTGCCGTCCGCGTCCTCGAAGGCGCAGGCATAGATCAGGATGACCGTATCGTCATAGGAAGCGACCTTCTCCTTGAACTGAGAGAGCGAGAGCTGCGAGGTATTCAGGAACTCGAAGCTCAGATTGTGAAACATCGGCATGATCGTCCGCATGCTGACCTGGTCGCCCATCCCGGTCTTTGTGTCGTCTACGATCTCCACGACCTTCTCGCTCTTTGGCAGGAGCTTTTCCGCCAGCACGATCGTGTCCTGGAGATACTGTTCCTCGATGGAACCGGTTGTGAGCGGATTGCGGACTGCCCGCCGCGCGTGCTTGCGGTCATTGACAGCAAAGAAGACAACCGGGATGTCCTTGAACAGCTCATTCCGGTACCGCTCGACGAAGGACAGTGCCGCGTCATCCCCCGCGAGAACCACATCGTAGGGATCGTGATGGGCAAGCCGGTACTTCAGCGTCTGGTAATTGAGGTCTCTGTTCGCATCGTCCTGGTAGTTCTTTGAGTCCAGGTACTCCGCGTCATAATCCATATCATTGGCATACAGAGACTGGTTCAGGCCTGTGATCTGGTCCATGTAGGTTGGGAAGGTCGGACTGTAGGAGGACAGGAACAGGGCGTGGTGGCTGCCAGAAAACGAGCCGGTATCGTAGACCGTAACCTGCGCGTCCCGCTCTTCTTTTTCACTGGCATTCTGTTGCGAGGTGTAGAGGATCTGCGCAGATCCTGACCCAACCAGAAACAGCGCAAAGAAAACAAGCAGAAACTTCATCTTTCTGCCCCAGCCCCGGCTTTTTGCCTTATATGGAGTACCTGCCACAGCTTTCTTCATACCCATATCCCAACAATCGTCTGACTGTTCCCGGTGCCCCATAGCAGCTGCCGGGATATCCTCCTCATCTATCATATTTTTATATATTACCGCATTTCAGCGGCAGATGCACCTGCTGATTCACGATACATTTGTCATAGCTGGCAGAATCCGACCGGCATTCCCCCATATATTTTTTTGCCCAATCGCCTCCGATAATGTCATAATTATAATATTATTGGTCAATTCTCTGTATCGTTTTTAAGTATAAGGATATTATAATGTAATCTCAATTGAGACAGTTTTTCCCAGGGAGGTTATTCATGGCAGCAGAGAAAAAAGCATGGTGGAAGGAAGCGGTTGTCTATCAGATTTATCCGCGCTCCTTCTCGGACAGTAACGGAGACGGAATCGGCGATCTGAAGGGAATCACCGCACATCTTCCCTACCTGAAGGAGCTTGGGATTGATGTGATCTGGCTCTCCCCGATCTACCGCTCCCCCAACGATGACAATGGATACGACATTTCCGATTACCGCAATATCATGACGGATTTCGGAACCATGGCAGACTTCGACGAGATGCTGGCAACCGCTCACAGCCTCGGCCTGAAGATTGTCATGGATCTGGTGGTCAACCACACATCTGACGAGCACCCGTGGTTTGTGGAGAGCCGGAAGTCCAGAGACAATCCGTACCGCGGCTATTACATCTGGAAGGATCCAAAGGATGGAAAGGAACCCAACAACTGGGCGTCCTGTTTCTCCGGAAGTGCCTGGCAGTTTGACGAGACAACCGGTCAGTACTATCTGCACTGCTTCTCGAAGAAGCAGCCGGATCTGAATTGGGAGAACCCGAAGGTCCGCGATGAGGTCTTCGACATGATGAACTGGTGGTGCGGCGAAAAGGGGATCGACGGATTCCGCATGGATGTCATCAGCATGATCTCGAAGGTCCAGTCCTTCCCGGACGGCAAGGTGACGGATGGTCTGTACGGCGACCCGGCACCGTATGTCTGCAACGGCCCTCGTGTCCACGAGTATCTGAAGGAGATGAACCGCCGGGTCCTCAGCCGGCATGACATCATGACGGTCGGCGAGGCTGCCGGCGTCACGATCGATGAAGCGAAGAAGTACGCATCCAGCTCGGGCGATGAGCTGAACATGGTGTTTGAGTTCGAACATGTGGATCTGAAGGGCAAACCGGTCGTTGGAAAATGGTCGACCGGCGGCTGTTCTCTGAAGGAGCTCCGCGCTGTCCTGAACAAGTGGCAGCTCGAGCTTGAGGGATCAGCCTGGAACAGCCTTTTCTGGGACAACCACGACCAGCCCCGCGCGGTCTCCCGCTTCGGGAACGACAGCCCGCAGTACCGCGTTGTCTCTGCCAAGATGCTGGCGACCTGCCTGCACATGATGAAGGGGACGCCTTACATCTACCAGGGCGAAGAGATCGGCATGACGAACATGCATTTCTCCTCCATAAAAGACTGCAGAGATATTGAGGAGATCAATGCCTGGAAACAGTATGTCGAGGACACAAAAATGGTCTCGCCGGAAACGATGCTGGCCTGCTTCGATGCCTATGGCCGCGACAACGCGCGGACACCGATGCAGTGGGACGACAGCGTGAATGCCGGCTTCACGACTGGTACTCCGTGGCTTGCCGTGAATCCCAACTACCGGGAGATCAACTGCAGGGCAGCGCTGGCAGATCCGGATTCCATCTTCTACTATTATCAGAAACTGATCCACCTGCGCCACGAAAATCCGGTGATTGTCTACGGTGTCTTCGAGCCGCTGCTGGAGGATTCGGACAGTATCTATGCCTACAGCCGCCATCTGGATGGCCAGACGGTAACCGTCGCCTGCAACTGGACCGACCAGGAGCAGCCCTGCAGCCTGTTTGACGCATTTGATAAAAACCCGGGCAGCGCCAGGGAGCTCATCTCCAACTATGGCAGTCACAAGACGGGTGTCCTGCAGCCGTACGAGGCCCGGGTCTTTCTCGAGAGATAACCACCGGATGACAGAAAGGAGGGTGCGATTGATATGAGTGTACAATCACTGCCGTCTTCTCTGAAGGAAACCCGAACCCAGGGTACTGTGACGTTTCCGTGTACGGTTTACAAGGCGGATGCCTCCGCCTCGGAGATCCCCCATCCTTTCATCACAAAGGTTCACTGGCATGACGCAGTGGAGATTCTGCACTTTATCCATGGACATTTCCGTGTCCGCATCGGGATGGAAGAATACGATATCCATCAGGAGGCGTTCTGTTTTGTCGGAAGCGGGAAGCTTCACGCGATTTACAGCGCGGACGGCTACCTGGAAGAAGCCCTGCTTTTCTCCCCGTACATTCTGGAGTCACCGGGCGTTGATTCCGCGGAGCGGGAGCTGATCGATCCGCTTCGCCGCGGTCAGCTCGCCCTCCCGCTGATGATTGACGAGTCATCCCCTGCCTTCTGCCAGATCCGTCATGAGTACCAGATCTGTCAGGCCATCTTCGGCACCCGGTCGAGGATCCAGGGCGACCAGCACATGCTGGAGGACGCTGCCTCGCAGCTGCGCGTGAAAGCCGCTCTGATGAACATCCTGGCCACGCTCAGCGAAACCGGGCTTTTAGGTGAGCCGGCCGGCCGGGAGGATCCGCGTCTGGAGGCCCTCAAAAAGGTTCTGGGCTATATCCGCGATCATTTCCCGGAGAAAATCTATCTTTCGGATCTGGCGCAGCTCATGAACATGAACGAGCAGTACTTCTGCCGCTTCTTCCGGATGGCGATGGGAAAGACACCCCTGACATACATCAATGAGACGCGCATCCGTCAGGCCTCCCTGCTTTTGCAGAACAGCGAGCTTCCGGTTGCGCAGATCGCCGAGGACTGCGGCTTCTGCAGCCCCGGACATTTCATTGCAGCGTTTCGAAAGTTTACCGGTACCACGCCGAAGCGGTACCGGAATCAGCAGCGGGCGCATCCCGCTTCATTCTGACCGGGAGGATTTGATTATGAATCGAAAATGGTGGCATGGAAAGGTTGCCTACCAGGTATACCCGAAGAGTTTCTGCGACAGCAACGGGGACGGGATCGGCGATCTGAAGGGAATCATCAGCAAGCTGGATTATCTGAAGGATCTGGGGGTTGATATCATCTGGCTGTCCCCCTGCTATGTCTCTCCGCTCGCGGACCAGGGCTATGACATCGCCGATTACTACAACATCGATCCCCGCTTCGGTACGATGGCGGACATGGAAACACTCATCGCTGAGGCGAAAAAGCGGGATATCGGCATTCTCATGGACCTGGTGGTCAACCATTGCTCCGATGAGCATGAATGGTTTAAAAAAGCCTGTGCGGATCCGGACGGGCGCTGCGGGAAGTTCTTCTACATCGAGAAAAGACGGCCGGACGGCTCGCTTCCCTGCAACTGGCGCTCCTGCTTCGGCGGGCCGGTCTGGGACAAGCTTCCCGGGCATGATGATCTTTACTACCTTCATACCTTCCACAAAAAACAGCCGGATCTGAACTGGGAGAATCCCGAACTGCGGGAGGAAGTCTACAAGATGATGAACTGGTGGCTTGACAAAGGGCTGGCCGGTTTCAGGATCGACGCGATCATCAACATCAAGAAGGTGCTTCCCTTCAAGGACTACCCGGCAGACCGGAGCGACGGCCTCTCCAGCACTGCCAGCATGCTCAAAGAGCAGACCGGCATCGGCGCCTTTCTTGGTGAAATGAGAGACCGGACCTTCAAGCCTCACAATTCGTTCTCGGTTGGCGAGGTCTTCGACGAAAAGCCGGAGGAAATTCCGGAATTCATCGGGGACAACGGCTATTTTTCCTCGATGTTTGACTTCTCGGAGACCGTCTTCGGGCGGAGTCCCCTCGGCAGCTATGCGGACAGCGGCATCACCCCTGATGACTACAAACGCTGCGTCTTCCAGACACAGTGGCAGATCGGTGACATCGGCATGATCTCCAACATCATCGAGAACCATGACGAATCCAGAGGGGTCTCCCGCTATATCCCGGAGGGAGATGTAACTCCGACCTCCAAAAAAATGCTGGCGGCGCTCTATTTTCTCCTCAAGGGGCTTCCCTGGATCTATCAGGGGCAGGAAATCGGCATGGAGAATATCAGCTTCGACAGCATCGACGAGGTCGATGATATCTCCACAATTGACAGCTACAGGGTAGCGCGCGCTGCCGGTCTCTCCGAGAAGGAGGCTCTGCGTGCTGTTGAAAAAAGCAGCCGTGACAACGCAAGGACGCCGTTCCAGTGGGACGGATCAGAGAACGCCGGCTTCACCACCGGGAAGCCATGGCTGAGGGTCAACCCCAACTATACAGAGATCAACCTGGCGGATCAAAAGGATGACCCGGATTCCGTCTTCAATTTCTACCGCCAGCTGACAAGACTGCGCAAGAATCCGGACTACCAGGAAACCTTGACATACGGCAGACTGGTGCCCTATCTGGAGGACCGCCACAATGTGATGGCATACCTGCGCCAGAGCGAGAGCCAGTCCATCCTGGTCATGGGCAACTTCCAGAAGGAGCCGCAGATCCTTCCGCTGCCGTCCGTCCCGAAAAAGATCCTGCTGAACAACCTGCATGATCTGAAGCTGGACAGTGAAAACGTCACGCTGGACGGCTATCAGGTGATTGTGGCGGAGCTGTAAGATATGATTCCGCTCAGGGGGCTGCCGCACTTAGGCAATTAGTGCGGCAGCCCCCTGATTTTTCTTTATTTCTTTATTTTCTTTATTTTTCTCTGTTTTTCGGTGCTGATACTTTTTACTGTGCTGAGTTGTAATCCGAGACGCCAGTTTGTAAGGCGAGATGCTTGTTTGTAAATTGAAAACTGCATATTTGTAAACGAAACGCCAGTTTTGTACACCAGATGCCAGATTTG
>NZ_JBQKGW010000022.1:0-41247 GCF_052118625.1 Porcincola sp. LCP21S3_C12
GTACTACTAATAACGGAGATTTGCAATGCAGTTGAGCCTCAAAAGTATTGAATTTACGCTGTTTTCAGAGCCTTGACAGTAGTTACTAGTACAAATGGCTTAAAACTCAGATTTTTCTATATTCATTTTTCCATAAATCATGCCGATAGGCATAAAGATAAGTGGACTAGAATAATAGAAAATATCTCTTACATAATCTCGTATCGCAATACCATTTGCATTAAAATTTATTAACCCTAATACAGCTCCCCATAGCAAAAATAAAATCAGTATGTTAAAGCCCGGGATAATGTTAATCGGAATCTTCCCTTTTAGCACAAATATTATATAAAGAGATAATTCAATTATTCCCAGCATCAAAAATAATGTTGATGGAATATACGACTGCAAAATTAGTAAAACAGTAAATGGAATATATGTTTTTTTTCTTAGTCTAAGCATCCTGTCTCCTGATACAGTGTTTTGATTTTTACTAGTAATTCTGAGATATTCATTATGTTTGAACCCATCAACTGGTAATTCATAGACCTAAGCTTTTCAACTGTCAGGTGACTCAAAACAGATTTCAATTCATTCTTATCACATATAATCATCCCACCGCCTTTAGGAATAACATCCCTGGCACCAACGTGGTTAGTCACAATCACTGGAACCCCATAACTTAGTGCTTCTATCACTGTATATCCGAAAGTCTCATTCCACACACTAGGCTGTACCAAGACATCCGTATTATCCATAATGCTACCGAGCTGTGAGTAGTCATACCTTTCATGCGACTTAATGTAAGGTGCGTCTTTAGCTGGCTTGAAAAACACATTCAGCTCAAAGTCTTGTCTTACCCGCCAGACTTCATCAAGGACGCTCTTTAATACAAAGTATCCCTTCGCAGCACTCTGAGCAGAGAGATATGTTATCCTGATCTTGTTTCCAAATTCTTTCTTCTTCCTGTGGTCCTTAATATCTCCATGGGTGATTGGAATCAGCATGCTCTTTCTTTCACCCATGTATTTCTCATATACTTCCTTTGTCACAGAACTGTTGTAGTGGACTACATCTATCAGATCCAGAAGGCTTTTATAGCATTCCCTTAACTTCCGGTAATCTTCCGCTGTCCTTGTTGTCTCTCCTTCAACCACTTCTTGCCCACTTAGATACTCATCACGGTGACCTTTTCGAAGTTTCTTCACAGCTGCACAGTCCTTTAGCGTTCTGTACACTGGGCTCTGCAGTATCTGAATCTTCCTAAGCGAAAGCGCTGTCAAATTGCATTTCGGACAGCTCTCGCAGGCATCTACATCTGGGCAGATCATGCCATCCCGGAACATTGTCACTTTTGGGCAGATTGGAAAGAAATCATGTGTCGTGAACACCGTCTTAATGCCCATCTTCTTAGCTGCTACAAGCAAATTCTTGTGAAGTCCCATCAGAGTGTGAATGTGAATTACGTTCGGATGCACAAATTGAAGGAATTGCTCATATACCTTCAGATCTCCTTCGTCCGTGAATGCAGGTATATCAACAATTCCCTCATCATAAGAGACAGGTGTCGGATTGATGACCTCGAAGCTCGCAATGCCATCAATACTCCTGTTCTTCTTTATTTTCGTACGTTTACCGAATAACTGAATCTCTCCCGGCCAGAGAAGCGATACCTGGTCTCCTTCCTTAACCTGCTCTTTCATGAGATCAAAACAAAATTTGGTAAGGCCACCGGTACGATATGGTGGAAAGCCAAGTGAATAATGTAGTATATTCAATTCTCTAACCGCCTTTCTCGAATTCTCATTCTTACAGTGACTTTACTCATCTTCCCCACAAAATATCTCTTCATACCGGTCAGCAATGAACTGCCAACTGTATGCGTCCCTGATCCTCTGCTTTGCCTTTAGTCCGTACTCTTCCAAGACCGCATCCTCAAGCACATCTACTCTGTCGATCAGTCCCGCCAGGTCTCCGTCTTTCTTGCTCCAGTAAAGAGCCGCGTCCTGACCAACTTCCTTATTAAAGCCAACGTCAAACAGAAGGTTCAAACGCGTACTCCCCAGTGCTTCGAGGAGACTCGGATTCGTACCACCCACTGAATGCCCGTGGAAGTATGCATACGCCTGCTCTCTGATCTTTTTCAACAGCTCCTGGTTGTAAACCGTACCGACGAACTTGATTCTTGGGTCTTTCCTGAATCCAAGCTTTTCATCCAGCTCATTAAGGAACGCATCGTTCTTTGTCGTGATAATCGCAAAATCACGGTTTGTCTTACTCTTCATAAACTCGCGGATCATCGTCTCGAAGTTGTTCTCTGGAACGAAGCGGCCACAGCAGTAATAGTACTGATACGGTTTCAGTCCCTGCTCTTTCAGCCAATCTGTGAACACCGGATCAGTATCCTCCAGCTTGCTTTTCACCACATCCGCGCCGTAAGCGATGAATGTGGTGTTGGGGCTATATTTTCCGTACTCTTCTTTTATGTATTTCTCAATGTTGACGGAATCACAGACTAAAAGATCAGCGTATTTGACCATGCCTCTCTCCGATTCCTTCCAATATTTTCGAACCGGTGCAGACCACTTTGCTCTCATCCACTCATGGCCGTCGGGGTTTACAAAGACCTTGCCGCCAAGCTGGTGAATCTCTTTTACGTATTTTCCAAAGAATGGTCCGATCCTGCAAGCCAGAACATAAACAATGGGATGCTCGATATGATGTTCCTTGATATGGTTTATCGCCCATTTCAGAGAATCGATGTCATAGAAAATTGCTTGTGCAGACTTAAACTGCTCCTTCACTGGAACCTTGTAGCAGATTGCGTTTCTGTACTTGAAGTGATGTGGGCTTATGGTCTTGGCTCCTGGAAGATTCTTCTCATCCATGTACCCGGATCCGTTTGCCTTGCACGCGATGTGGTAGCGTATATTCTGATTAGACGAGTGGTAGTCGATCAATTTCATTACGAACGTCTCATAGCCGCCGTAATTTCCTAATCCTTTTGATCCGATAATAAATACATCCTGCACCTGTCACTACACTCCCTCATTAAAAATCTTTTCATATAAAACGTGAAGCACACTCTTCCATTCACCCGCGGGTCTAATCATTCTCTCGCCTGTCAATCGCTGACCAACCCGTGAATGAATGCCATAGTGTGGAATACAAACAATCATAAGCATGATACTGACATGGCCAGTGATGAGATGGCACCCCACGAATCAGTTCCTCGCTATATGTTGCGGTATCGAATTCATGCGGCTACTAGATATTGATTGATTAAGGGGTATTACCACGATATGAGGGAGGGATCGCGGGAATCGGCAGAAATGCCCGGGAATAGGAGATTTTGAAAAAGGGATAGATAGGTACTATAGTCTATAAGTCATAATCACCCCTATCGTGATTATGAGTCTGATTATGAGCTTGATTATGGACTATATATAATAAGGAAGAAACTCGTTCCTGATTATGGGGTTTAAGAATGATAGAGCGACTCTGGGAGGTGAGACTAGATTTCTCCTCCCGGAAGGTGACAGCAGGTCACTCGAAATGTGTATATTTAATAAGGAAGAAACTCATTCGAAAAGGACAAAAAAAGAAGACCCCCACAGAAGGGATCTTCCTTAGAGAAGCTGATTCAATTTGTTATGCAGGCTGTTTGGTTGCCAGTTTCTTTACTTCATCAACGGTTAGTCCTGAAAAATCTGCAATCTCCTCATGGCTAAACCTTTCAGTCTTAAGCATTTTACGAGCTACACTAATGGCGTTTTCTTTTGAACCTTCAGCTCTTCCTACGACTCTTCCTTCAGCTTTGCCTTCAGCTCTTCCTTCAGCTCTTGCTTCAGCTCTCATATCTTCCATAGCCTTGCACATAACCGTCACTCCTTGATCATAGATGATATTACAAAAAGGGGTGCGGTCTAACTACACCCCATCTTGAGGGAAATGCCTCAAGGCGACCTTATCGGTCAAAAACATCAAGCGGACTTCTTTGAGTCCAGCTCCTTAATCTCATCTACAGTCAATCCGGTTGCTCTTGCAATGTCTTCGTAGGTGAATTTCTTCATACCTAGCATATTATTAGCTATTTGCAGTGTCTTTTCTCTAGCAGATTCTCTAGCTGCTTCATTTCTCATATCTTCCATAGCCTTGCACATAACCGTCACTCCTTTCTCGTCTTCTTTAAAATATCTAACCCGATCCGCTAGCACATGATAATACATGTCCTTTGCTTCGGTACAAGCGAAATCGTGCATCAGCTTTCCGAGAGAAGTTTCATCCTTGATCTGTGAGTTCACATAGACGATATGCTCTTCATCTCCAAAGGGCTCTCCGGTTTCCGTGACCGTGCGCTCAATGTGATAAATCGGAAGACCCTTCCCCAGCACATCGTTTTCTGTGATGAAAATCACATAGCTCTCGTTGAGTGCTTCATATTGTTCTCCGGGTTCTGTTACGTTTGCATCGATCAGGCTGCTGTTGTATCTGGCTCTCTTCACTCCTGCGCCATGATCACTGCGCTGGATCTCGATGTTGTACACATGATTCTTTTGATCGACCGCCAGAATATCAAGTCTGACGGAGCGCCCCTGAAGGTTTTTAATTCCATACTGGCTGGTGGATTTTGTGACCTTCAGATCATCACGTTTCAGAATAATCTGGAGCAGAAATTCAGCGCACTTTGTGTCCTCAAAGACTTTCGTCATGAAGTCATCATCGAGCAGGCGCAAATTGTGAAGACGCTCCAGATCTTCTTTGTGCTTTTCTTCAAAATCTAAATCTTTGTTCATGCAACCGCCGTTCTTTCTTGATTTGTATATACTACCCTGACTTTATTATATCAGACAAGATGCAAGATTTAAAGCTAAATTGTCTAACTCTTCCAATTTCCGCAGGGATTGAAAGACTTGCACCGCATACCACTCGATGTTATATTATTAGTACGAATTGCGGTGGTCGTCTTCGGACAACACCTAGAGGGAGCCTGATGCGTCGGGCTCCTTTTTTGGTCACTTCTCCCTGAACATCGGCTTATCTAGAACCACCTGATACTCTTCCATCACCAGGGAGGCGTTGCCCTGCTCATCGAACTTTCGGTATCCCATGAAGGCGTTCAGGGTTCGCTGATTCCTTATGCTCTTCAGTTTCACACCGAACCTTGTGGTGTACTCTGCCTCATCGCCGATCAGGTCCATGTTCGTAAAGTACCGCTCTGCAAAGGCTCTGTCAAAGGTTAAGATGTCCGGGGTTTTCTGGATCTTGTCATCCGTTACATTGATCCTGCCATGCTTGACCATGGAGTAGGCTCCGGGGATGATGTACCCTTCCACGGTCCGCATCAATGTTCCCTGCGCGTTGACTCCGTTGACCATGAGTGGTCTTCCGGTCTTTGTGATAGTCGGTAACTCCGAGAGCGCTTTCAGGAAGTTTTGATACTCTTCCATCATCTTTTCCAGCTCCTTCTGCGGGGCTTTATTCAGTTTCGCTTCATCGTACTTCTCATTGAAGTCCATCGCAATGTCGGATCCGTCTCCATAGGTCTCGTAATCTTCCTTGCAGGCGTAGAGCATTTCCATGAAGCTCTGCTCCAGTGCAAACTCATACCATTTTTCTTCGTTGCTGTGTCTTCTTATAAATTCTCGCCGGAAGTAGTAATGCCCTTCTCCCCGCTCGTCTTCAAAGTTCTGTACTGACCGTTCATTACGAGATTTGTAATAGTCTTTGTTGTGTAAAAGATTCAACAGCTTAAACGGTGGTTTTGCCCGGTTCTTTTTAAAGTTCTCAAGTTTTGCCGCTTCTCTGTCTTTTGTGATCTGGTTGCATTCTTCCCAGAGCTCCCGGGAGACCAGCGGCACATGATGATCCTTGATGTAGTAGGATTTCGCTTCTCCTTCATTCTTCTTGCAGATCTTGTTCTTCCGGTCAACGGTGATCGTCTTTTGCATCTGGACATCGCCCTTGTACTTCTCGTTCTTCATCAGCTGGATCACGGTAGACGGATACCAAATCTTCCCACCCGGTGCCGGAACGCCTCTATCCATCAGGTCTTTTGCGATGTCCCTGGATGCCCAGCCCTCCCGGTATTTCTCGTAGATAAAGCGAATGGCTTCCCCCTGCTTTGGATCAATCTCCCAGCTCCCATCTTCGCCTTTCCGGTATCCGTAGATTCGGTTCGGGTTGACCAGCGGATCTCCGGCAGCAAACTTTCTCCGGATCGTCCAGGTGATGTTCTCGCCTGTAGAGTCGCTCTCGCTCTGAGCAATACCCGTCATGATTGTGAGCAGAAACTCAACCCCCTTCTGCATGGTGTCCAGATTTTCCTTCTGGAAGTAGACCCCGACCGGCGGATCCTGATGCAGAAGTTCATTCACAATGGTTAATCCGTCCACCGTGTTTCTGGTAAAGCGGGAGATGGACTTTGTGATGATGTAGTCGAACATACCCGCCTTTGCGTCCGCGATCATCTGCTTGAAGCCGTCTCTTCCCTTGGTGCTCATGCCGGAGATACCATCATCTGCATAAATCCCCGCAAAGATCCAGTCTCTCTGATCTGCAATATACTGCTTATAGTAGGCCACCTGGTTCTGATAGGAGTTTTCCTGATCTTGTTCGTCTGTGGAAACCCTACAGTAGGCAGCTACGCGGACACCTCTGGATCGCTCCAGGGTATCGGCAGTCTGGAAGAATTTCTTGGTTGCCGGTAATACAGTTATCTCACCCATCACATAGCCTCCTCTCTTCTACGCTGTCTTTCAGTCCTTAATGCTTCCCGGTTTTTTCTCGTCCTCTCGAGGATCTTTGGCATGGCGTCCTCTTTCCAGGCATCATACTTCTCCTTCGTAGGAAAGCCGGTGTATCCGGTAAGATTACGATACAGCTGTTTTCGATCCTCTTTATACTCCGGTCCTGTCATCCCAAGACGCACCAGCCAGCTCCGGAAGATGAACTTGTCGCTTCCATTTCGGTTTTCAAAACTGCTTGCCGATTTTTGGTTAATTGCTGCTGCGTTAATAAAAGCGGTTAGAGTTTGGCAGGCATGAAGATCAACGTCTCCGTATCCGGTGTAGATCAGCAGGTCTCCTTTTACCGTAAGCCCCTGTATCACTTGTCCGTGCTCTTCCTCATAGGTTTCCACAGCCTTGATGAAATTCCGGACTCCATATACCGCCTCATCCTGCATGTTGATCCATGCAATGAAATCATCGTCGATGGAAAAGTGTCCAAGCGTAGCTCGGTTCATGACGGTCTGGTGTGCGCGGATCAGGTGGATTAGCCTTAGCAGGCTGTTTCCGGTGTGCTGGTTGAGCGGCACAGCGATCCCTATTGTAGTTTTTTCCGGCTCTTTTACTGCCTCCTGCAGAATGCGTTCCTTCTGTTGTTTCTTAACATTTACCGGGGGCAGGATCACTTCTTCCTCAGGTTCCTCACCTGTGTGGATCATCCTCTCCCTCGCAAGAGTTGGAACCACATTTTGCGCATCCTCTTCAAAGGATAAAATCATGTTGCTGTCCACCGTGTAGTTCCCGACCTGGTAGGCCATACTCGGAATTCCGAGATACTTTGATTTTTGTCCGGTAAGATCCATCAGCCGTTTGATGATTTTTTTCTTATCGGTAATGATTGTGTATTCCATGTTTGCACGTCTCCTTTCTGGTCTATTCATCACTCTAAAGCCTGTTTATAGCAACGAATAAACCCCGCAGAAACCACCAAACCTGACCCTTCACAAAAGGGCAGAAATTGGTAGATCTACGGGGTAATGCAGGCACTATATCTTCGGTTACTTCACCCGAATCTTCCATCCCACCCGGATCAGGTTCACATTTTTGATCAGGGATGCGTTCAGCTTCTGGATGGCGGATACGCTTGTCCCATACCTTCTGGCAATTCCGGAGAGGGTGTCTCCTCGCTGCACGGTGTAGTAAACCGCCTGCGGCTTAGCCTTTTCGTGAAGCAGTTCGTTCACCTTCGCCTGCACAGCGGAGGCATCATAGCCGGAAGAAGCAAGGCGTCTTCTCCTGTCAGAGCCATTCCCCCACTTCCCGGCGATCACTTCCTTTGCCACCTCGGTGATGGACTTCGTCGCGGTATTCTCCTTGTAGCGAAGCACATGGTTCCAAGGGAAGTTCCGATACGAACGGATCAGAAACTCACGTCCGGTCTGGTCACCGGGAGCGCCACCAACTGCGGTTCCCTTCTCATTGATGGATGCCTCGACCTCTCTTCCATTTCCGCAGTACATCGCGGTGTGGTGCGCGGTGTTTAAAAGGACATCGCCGCGTCTAAGGCCTGCTCCGGTTGCGAGGTTTACCGTGCCGGTTACGTCCTCAAAGCCGCAGGACAAAAAGGCCGGAAGCATGTTGCCAGTATAGGTAGCACCCCTTGTCTTCACAGGAACACCGGCTGCCTGCCATGCCGAGATCACTGCCGAGGAGCAGTCAAAGTCTCCTCTCTCACCCCAGCGATACCTCTGGTCGTAACCGTATCGATTGTCATTTGCATGATTTTCCATCCACTGGATGGCAGATTCTGTTTTACTCATGATTTTCTCCTCCTCAAACTTCTATTTCCCGCAAATCAAAAAGCCCTCCGGGTTTTGAAGCCCGAAGAGCCAAACATAACAATGCTCCATTAACGGATGGAGCAGCCGAGATACGAGGTTCACCTCCTCTCACGCATCTGTCTTGGTGAGCTGCTTGTAGATCTGGTTCACGCCAGTCGCTGCAAGACCGGACACAATGCCGACAGCAAGGGCATTAATGACATCCTTTGCCGGGAAGTCCGGCATGAGATACAGCCCCGCGATGCCGAGCACCGCACCGACGCATCCGCAGATCACCGGGATCAGCTCATCCTTTACCGAGCCAGCTGCTTTGCAACCGATGCCGACAAGATACGCAATCACTGTGATTGCCGCCACACTTGCGATTCCAAAGTCCATAAGTCATTCCTCCTTTTCTTTATTTCTGTCTGCCGTAAGCGGCAGTTCCAGACACTTCTTGTACAGGGACTCCCCCGTACCATTCCCGCCGAGTGCTTTGTACGGCTTGTACAGGTACTCTAGGTTGCTCCGGTCATCCGGAGAGCACCATCCCCGGGCAATAAAAAAGCTGCAGGCCTGATAAATACGGTCATGCAGCAGGGCCATCATTCCTTCTTTGATTTCGTCGTTCTCCTGCTTTCGCCGGAGAAGCGTCCGCCAGAGCCAAGTGAGGACGGCAAGGATCAGGGCAAAGAGCTCCTGAATCCAGTATTTCAAGATAAAGTCGATCAATGGAATCACCTCCTTCCTTAATCCTCCACATATACCATCAGGTACTTGTACTTAAGCGTTGCTTGGTTATAAGCCATCAGAGTTGTCTCATCATTGGCAACACCATCGGCAAACTTGAAATGCCCGATCTGGTCCGCATCCGGGTAGCTGGTTGTTCCGTTGTCTTCGCTATCTACGATGCACTTTCCTGTTGTGGCATAGAACCGGAATCCGTTATAGGTATCCATGTCCGTTGACAGGGTTCCGTCCGAAAGCCGTACTTCCACGACCTTCAAGCGGATATCCGGATCACTCTTCGTGATTGAGGATCTCTTCAAATGCACAGCGCTGTTTGCGGGATAGGTAATGAAGCCCCTCCCGTCATCCACGTCCAGCGCAAGCTTTGTCACCGCAGCGACGTTCTTGATGTGATCGAAGGAGGGCTTGCCTACTTCCGTGACCTCACCGGAGGATCCTCCAGATCCGGATGCTGGAAGAGTCAGCACCTGTTTGGTTCCTTCCGAGGAGCGGATCGTGAGCTTGCTGTCACTTAGTTCAAAGGTGTAGGTCGTATCCGTAAAGACGGCTCCTTCCGGGACATCCGATTGTACAGTATGCCCGCCAAGAGCTTCTGTATTTTTCTTGATGGCATCGGTGTTTTCCTTCACGTCAGCTTTGATTTCCGTATCGTCATAGGCGGTATCCGTAAAGACTGCATTCTCAGGTACGTCGCAGGCTACCGTGTGTCCGTTCACCTTGGCAGCATTGTCCACAACTCCGTCCCCGTCTGCATCAAAGGAAGAAACCACATCAACGAGAGCGTTCGAGAGCTCGCATAACTTTTTAAGGATTTTAGATTTCCCCTTGTAAGCAATCCGGAAAAAATTCATGAGCCCGCCTCCTTTGTCTTATCCTCATCAAGCAGCGTGTATGTGATCTTCATCGTCTGTGAGGCATTCTTTTCGATAGGACTTGAGAGGTTGGCAATTGTCCCGAGATAGTTGGCAACATAACCACGGTAGATCCGGGACGAGTCATAATAGCCAAAACACTCCAGATGGTCCCCGCATACCTGGAAATGATCCGACCAGTCTGACTCGCGGCGGGTGCCTTTAAAGATATGGAGGAATACAGTTCCGTCTTCATACACCAGACCGTTTCGCCATTCATAGCCGTCCTTGGTGTAATGATAGAGGTTCAGCGGAACACCTCCGTTATAAGGGGTGATCTGCTGAAAACTGTAGATATAGTCACTGGATCCGTCCTCAATCACCCGGATTGCTTTGACATCCACAGGATTTTTGAGACTCACCTTAAGCACCTCTTTCTGGTTTACCGCAATCACATACAGATAGCCATTCCGAACCCGGATCTGATAAGGATCGCTGAAGTAACTGACATATTGCGTCACATAGGTTTTCTTTGTTTTGTCATAGACGGATACCGTGTCATAATTGCATAAAACTCTCGGCGCTATCGTCATCGTGTGGATGTCAGATTTGCTGTAAGAGCCATCTGAATACTTGATGGTAAACCAGTTGAATACGTGGCCGGGCTCTTTTTCGGGATCAAATCCCGCGTAAACACAGTAAAGGAATCCGTCTCCGCCATCAAAATACAGCTTCTCGTTCCGGCAGCGGTAGGTATAGGAATTCGTTGCTCCGGAACTGCTCGATACATATGTGAAAGAACAGCACGTCGTGTCAAATTCCGTAACCGCTTCATAATCCTCCACGCGGGAAGCAAAGTCGTACACGTTATGGTGGAGCATAGCTCTGCGGACACGAGATACCCGAATCGAGTCCTTGACATTTTTAAACATATACAGGTATTCCCCATCATATCGAACTGGATACCAGCTTCCGTCTGTGGAAGGGCTTCCATTGGACGAGCTGCTGTAGTAGCCCATGTAATTGATCAGCGGATTGGAAGCCGCGTAATTACTGGTACGTGCCAACGCTTTGATCGTCCCGTTCGCCTGTGACGTACCGAAGTCCCAGACGCTTTTATATCCATTCTCCACAGGTCCCGATTCTGCAGCATTAAACGAGCCTCTGTGGATATCCGATGTGTTTGTAGAGCCGTCTGCATATCCTACGAGGTGCACGTCCTTTGTCGGAAAATGTACGTTACGGATGTCCTCCGTAAGCATCCCATCAAAAAGAAGGATGCCGCCGAGGGCATTGGTCGCAATCGGAAACACCTCGCTGTCCAAATTGGCCCCGCAGTTCTGCGCGATATTCATCACGTACCGGAGCGCATCCGTGACGAGGTTATGATGCTCTGCCTTCTTCTCCAGCTTCCCCGTCTTTGCATTAAAAAGTTCTATCGTTGTGATCCCTCTCATGCCGATATTTCCTCCTCATAAATCTGAATGTCCGTAACGGTTGCGGACTCTGTCAGAATCGCGCGCACCATCACGGAACCGGTGCATTTTTCTGCCCATGCCGAAGGGGTAATCGAGCGCATTGTTCCCTCAAACATGCCGTACACATCCTGGGTATAATCCGGTGTCACCCACTCATCCGCATAAGTCCACCAGCTTTTTCCTTTATCAAATGACACCAGGTATGCGACATCATCCCCAGAATGCTTGGATGTAATCTGCATAATAGCGGAAACTTCACAAACGGGCGTGGTCAGGGTTCCCTGGCTTGCCCCATCCGCGTTTTTCCAAACCGTGCCGTCATAAGTGACTCTGTCATAAGCCATGACATCCTTTGCGTAGGATACTGTGAACTGATGCAACCGGAAAATAGGACCGATTGCATCTGAGAATGCTCTCAACAGTACCTCTGCGACATCGAGATGGCTGATTTGGTCGTTAAGTGCAAAGTCTTTTGCTGCCGCGAATACAGAAGAAACAGAATCCTCAAAATCTCCAAGAAGCACTTCCCGAAGATCCGTTGCAGGAAGCGTATCCTCCACCTGGGTCGTCCCATCCCAGGCACCATCCCCTACAAGTCCCTGACCGGAAATATATGCCCTCGCCTGCGCCATGCCGATGTCGATTTCTCCGCCTTCCATCGTGATGTTTACAAGAAAGGATCCGATGATATTTGCCGTAGAGTTCCAGGTGTATAACAGATGAAGCAGATGCGTTCCGTCTGACGCGGTTTCCACAGGATAGTAGTCTGTGATTGACTCGCCGTTTAGTTCGTAGCTGACCTTCAGGATTCCTTCCTGTTCGGAAAAGGTACCTTCCAGAATGGATTCTGTTGTATTGAGCTGATAGATGATCTCTGCATGAAAGTCCACATGAGCGTCTTTTGTCGTGACGTAATGAAATTCAATGATCTTTCCACTCTGGCCATCCCCGATGTGGATGTCCTGTGCATTCTGGTAATCGTAATAGTGGACTGCATCTCCATCGACTCGGTTCATAAGCCCCGCGAGGTTCTTATCCACCTTGCTTCTGGCGCTTGCAAGTGCCGGGTTCTGACCGACACCTTTTACCTTGTACTCACCGCCATATGTCCAGTCGTACTTTGTGATGCAGTAGAGCTTATCTCCATCTGCAATCCCATCAGAAAATACCAGTACGTCTCCAAGATCATAGGCTGGGTTACCGATCATGGACACTTCCATTGGCACATAATCAATTGCAGAAAGCGCACTAAGGACAGCCCTGGTCTGCTGCTCAAGCGTATCGGAAACGCCATACTGGAGCAGAGGGTTTGCGCCGAGGTTGTAGGTTAAGCCATCATCCGCATCAAGACAGTAGTATTTCGTTGTCTGTGTTGCGATATCCACTCTTGAGATGCCTGTGTAGCGAGTCTCAAAATCTGAGAACTTCGCTCCAGTATAGCGATGCCTGGAATCGATCGTATCCACCGGTTCCTTTGTGTACCGTCGAAGGATAAGCTTTCCCTCTCGATCCATTGTGGCAAAGGAACCCGCTGCCTGAGCGGTCCAGCTCACCAGATCCCGCCAGGTTTCTATGTCGTTGTCCTCATACACGGCGAGATTCTCTTTGCCGTTTGGGAATAACTGAAGATCTGTCTTGCTCTGTGCCATCAACACACCGCAGGCGTTACACGCCAAGTGCAGAAAATCATAAATAGACCCTTGGGAGGATGACAGAGAAACCGTCTTATCAAACAGGCTCATCCCGTCATAGGCTGTGATTTCAACTCCCGACAAGGTCCAGTTTGCTTCGGCAATGTAAAACACACCAAGCGGCACGTCCTCGTAGCTTCCGTCCGCAAGTTTTAGCCCACAGACTGGAGTTATCGGTTTTCCGAGAAGTGTTCTCTTCTCTAAATGAAGACCATTAAACGTTGCCTTTAACTGCCCGATATAAACCTGTCCGATCCCCACGGTTGTTTCATCCGAGCACTGATTCGTAATCGAAAAAGACCCAGAGAGGATGTTTTCATCCCAAAAAGGAACTGCTCCAATCGTTCCCTTCATACGAAAGCTTTGTACCGGCTGCTTCATGGCGGCCTTGTATTGTTCACTTACAGCGTACATGAAGCGCCTCCTTCCTTAGAACTCTTCCAGATCGAAGCTTACGGTGTAGAGTCCATTCGTCCCTCTTGTCTTTTCTGAATGCTTCTCCGGTCCGGTTTTGAAGTTCCGCATCCGCATGGTTCTTGTCTTGTAGCCCTGCGTCTTCAGGTCATAGAGCCTCACCTGTATCGAATCCTTATCCCGGAACGTGGCAAAGATAGCTGCCCACCGGCTCGAACATGGAAAAGAGGCAGAGACGGACAGCTTGTCATACCTGGTGACAATGACCTGATCCGTTCCTGCCTCGGTCTGATTGGTACTCTCCACAACAGAATAGCTCTCTTCCCAGCTTTCCGGTGTGAAGAGCTTTACATCATCAAAGTAGATTGGGTAATCACTTAGCATGCATCATCGACCTCCTGACCGATAGTTGCTCCGCTGGGTCGCCCGGACGACGATCTCATCAATCCTCTCCTGCCCGATGTAGACGGGGATAATGATGTCACCGCCACCTACTCCTGCGAGGGCACCCTTCACGATTTCCGCAAGCTTATCCGTACCAACCACAGCTTCCTGCCCTGCTTCACCGCCACCAATGAGTCTTCCACCTGCAGCGCCGAAGATCGTCGGGCTGTTTAAGAGGTAGGCATCATCCATAGCTTTCCGATACCAATCGACGGAAAGATGCGGAACCGAGGGCGGATTAATGGAGAGCTTACCGCTGATCGAGAAGTGCGGGAGCTTGATATGTGGAAGCTCCAGATGGCAGCCGGAGAAGAATCCCTTGATCCGATCCAGGCCGCCACTCACGATGCTCTTGGCATTTTCGATCATGGAGGAGAAAGCTCCTTTGATCTCACCAAGTTTCCCCTGTGCGGAAGAAAGCGCATCACCAAGCTTCCCGCCTGTGAGATTATTGATGGTAGTAAAGCCCGTCTCCCAGATCGACTTGTAAGCATCCACAGCTGTTCCGATGATGCCCTTGATCCCGCCGCCGTGCTGATCGATGGACGACTGAATCGCATCCCAGGCATTCCCGGTGTTCGTCTTTATGGTATCCCACGCAGTACCGATCGTGGTTTTGACGTTGTCAAAGGTCGTGCCTGCTGTCGTCTTGATCCCGTCCCACACACCGGAGAGAGTGGATGTAATACCGCCCCATACTGTCGATGCTGTAGAGCTAATCGTCGACCAGGTATTCGAAAGGAAATCAGAGATCCCAGTAAAGACCGTGGTTGCTGTCGTACTGATCCCATCCCAAAGTCCTGTGAAGAAGCTGCTGATGCCGTTCCAGACCGATTCTGTAGTAGATTTAATCCCATCCCAGAGGCCGGAAAAGAAGTCGCCGAGGCCTTCACCAATGCTCTGTACACCAGAACAGACGGTAGACCAGACACCGCCAAACCACTCGGAGATTTCTCCCCAGTGCTTCACGATCTCAATCACCGCGACTACAGCAGCCACGACCGCCGCAATGATGGCGATGATCGGGAGGATCGGAACGGAAACTGCTGTGATCGCCGGGATCGCCGTTGTAGAAAGAAATCCGACCAGCTTTCCGACCACACTTGTGACGGAACCCACAGCGGTGACAACCTTGCCGACACCGACGACGACCGGACCAACAGCTGCAGCGATAAGTGCGGCTTTGACGATTGCCTCTTGCATTCCCGGGGACAGACCATCCCACGCACTTTTGAGAGCCGTCACCACATCTTTGATCTGGGTCATCGCTTCCGTGATCATTGGTGCCGACGCATCTACGATCTCCGCGCCGAGGTCTTTTAAGTTGTTCATCACAACTGTCATCTGGTCGAGCGGATCCAGAGTTTCATTGAACGTACTCTCCACCGATCCCGCGTAATCTCCCAGCGTGGTAGAGAGGTCGCTAAGCGAGAGCTTCCCGCTCTGCACCGCGTTGTAGATCGCACCACCGGCACGGGAGCCAAAAAGGTCGTAGGCTGCCTGCAGCTTCTCGGTATCGGAGGCATTGCTGTTCATGGTTTTGGAGAAATCCTTCAGTGCATCGCTAAGAGACTGTCCATTCTTTGTCGCGGTCTTCTGCGCCTTGGTAAGGCCGGTCAGCATCGTCGAGGTATCAAGGCCGGACATCTCCACCGCACCCATGAACCCAGCGGCCTGCTCGGCAGAAAGTCCCATCGACTGGAACTGTGCAGCATTTTTGGAAAGATCCTGCGAGAGCGTATCCATCGACACACCGGTCGCCTGTCCGACCTGATTTAAGGCATCGAGGAGGTTTCCGGCATCATCGGACGACTGCCCGAAGGCATTGAGGACGGAAGAGACGTTATCAACCGAGGTGCTGACGTCCGTGCTGTTGAGGGTTGCGAACTCCACGAACTTCTTAGAGAGGTCTTCAAGTGCATCCCCCGTCAGACCAAATCTGGTGTTTACTTCGCCAATGGCATCCCCAGCAGTCTGAAAGTCCGTCGGAATCGTCTCTGCGATCGACTTGGCACGCTTCTGCATGTCCTCAAGGGCTGCACCGCTTGCTCCTGTCTTCTGCGTCACAGTATCGAGCGCTTCATCGACTTCCTTCCACGCGGCAACCGAGGCAGCACCGACTGCAGCGACTGGAACCGTGATGCCTTTAGTGAGTCCTTCACCGACATCACTGATCTTGCCGCCGACTTCTTTCATCTTGTCCCCGGCGACCTGAAGTTCTTGTCCTGCAACAGAGCCAAACTTCTTATACTCGTCCTCGAGTCCTTCGAGGGACTGCTTAGTGGCTTCAATCTCCCGGGTCAGTGCTTCCTGCTGTTTTTGCGTCTCCTCAGTCTGAGGACCAGCCTTAAGCTGGGCAAGGGCTTCTTTCTCCTCGGAAAGCTTCTTCTTGGTCGCATCGATCGCTTCGGTCAGGTACTTCTGCTTCTGTGCCAGAAGATCTGCATTGCCCGGATCCATCTTGAGGAGCTTGTTCACGTCCTTCAGGTTACTCTGGGTATCCCGGATTTCCTTGTTCACGCCTTTCAGGGCATTGGAGAGCTTGGTCGTATCGCCGTCCAGCTCGATTGTGATTCCTTTAATACGATCTGCCATAGCCTACTCCTCCCTTCATGGCATGAAAAAAGCATCGGCTCATCACCGATGCGAATTAAAACGAATCGAAATCCTCCTGTGTCGCCACCTGCCGGTACTCATCGTCGCAGAAGTCGTTCCCAGACTCAATGATCATATCCATCACAGTCCCCTCGTCCAGCTCATCCAGCTCAGACAACGTCAGTCCCATCTGCTTCGCCCTCAGGAGAAACACCGCCGTGTTTACTTCCCGCTCCGTTGGGCGGCTTCTTTTTTTGGCTTGGAGCTTGTCCTCCGTGATCCAAGGTAGAGCGTGACGAACTCCTGCATGTGAAGAAAGAGCTCTGCCCCGTCGAACTGATCCGCCCATTCGAGGAAGGCGTCCTCGTTCAGCTTATTCATGTCACGCTTTTCTGCCTGCGCGTTCATGATAAAGGCCAGCTTGTCGCCGACGGTCATATCCGTCTGGTCATCCTCGCTGTTCTCCATCTTGTTTAAGAGGATCATGAGATCCTGGTGGAAGACCTGCTTATAGCGGTATGCTGTGGTCCCCGTTGCGAGAAACGGGAACTTCTGCTCCGACCCATCATTGAGCCGGAGGGAAATTTCCTGATACATGTCTACTCCTCCTTATCACTTAGAGCTTGTCGTTGTCGAAGATGTGGTACTACCGCCAGACGTAGAAGAACCTCCTGACGCCTTTGCAGCAGCAGGCGTGTAGACCTTACTGTACCAGCTCTGGTAGGTGGCATCGGTGGTATCTGCACAGGAACGGGCCTTTACGATGTTCTTTCCAAGCGTGGCATCCCTGATCGATGTCGCATTGATGGTAAGGCTTTCGGTCTGTACCTCGATGGAGTCCTCCTTGGTGCTGGATGCCACAGACGGTCTTGTTGCCGTGCAGTTATACATGACGTGGCGGATCTCATTCACATCGCCATCAAACTCAAAGAGAAGCGCAAAGTGAATGGGCTGGGCATCCGCATCTTCAACCAGAACTCCGTTTCCATCCTTGATCTCGCCGAGCACGTTCTCCCGGAAGTCCTCCGGTACCATCGCAGACTCGAAGTCCCCGTTATAGCCGCTGTTCGCATTGGTGACAAAATACTGCACGCCGTCTGCCCAGAAGATCGTCTGGTCTCCCTGTGCATCCAGTGAGAGAGATACCGCACCCGGCCATGCAATCGGATCCGCAAAGGTGGCGGTCCCATCCTCCGCGATCGTTGCAATGGCATAATGTACGTTTTTCAGGTTGTACTTGACCTTGTTCTTTTTACTTGCCATTTCAGACCTCCTGTTCAAATGAATACAGGACCTCGTAGAGCTTCTCAGAATCTATCCAGGTCTCTGTCTTTTCAAAGAAGATCCCGCTTTGGATCAGCTGATCTTCCAGTCTCTTTTCTATCTCCGGATCCTTCTTATCCGTGTAGAGCTCGATGTCGATCTCTGTGATCGGGAAATATACGGTTCCATCCGCGGCAAAGTTATCGCTGTTCGGACAGCGGAAACAGAGGAAGGGAGGATCCGGCCCTTCCCCTTCCGCAAAGTGATCATAGGTATAAGGAATCCCTTGCTTCTCCAACTCCTCCAGAATCTGTATGATCTTGTCCATTGCTTCCTCCCATCCTCAGCCCTTTAATTCCTTCTCAATCTCATCTGATAGCTTCCCGGTGATCTCTTCTTCGACCGGAGCGATGTGTGGAATGCCTGCAACTCTTCCACCTCCACGCTTGGCATGGCCTTTCTCCAAGAGGTGCGTGAGTCTATAGATCTTGTTGTGAACAACCACTTCTGCGCCAACCGCCGTCTCCTTCTGGACGGTAGATCGCCATCCTTTTGCGTACTTTCCGGTGCGCTTTGGCGATTTCTCCTTCAGTTCTTTTGCCGCTTCCTTCCCGGCATCCTTGATCTCCTGCTTTACGATGTCGTTCACATCCTCCGCGTAGTCCGAGAGGGTCTTTTCCGCCGTCGCCGCTAGATCATCTACTTTCACCTTCATCGCTTCACCTTCTCACATTTGAATTTCATGCTCCGTTTCTTAAAGCCCATCGGGTCAATGGCGGTCACGTTGTAGATATTGTCTCCCAGCCGGATCCGGATCTTTGTGGAGTCGAGCCCTTCGAGGCACTTTGCATACCGGACGGTAAAGTCGATCGCATCCGTGCTGTTTGTGGTTCCCGCCTCCTGCTTTTCGGATCCTCCGCTCTGTACCGGTGTTGCCCAGCAGGTGTAGAAGTCTGTCCAGGTGTTGGTGTGATTGCCATACTTGTCTTTGATGACCTCATTCTTCTGGATCGTAAGCCTTACATTCATTGCTGCGATATTCATCCCGCACCTCCGTCAGAACCTTGGATCCCGTTCTCCGAAGAGAAGGTTTCGAAGCGTGATGGTCAGGGCGTGATGATCCGCTTCCTCCCGGTGCTCATTGAGATAGGCCAGGGTATAGAGGACTGCCACAACTGTGATCGGGCTGCTCTCATCTTCGAGGCTGTCTTTCCGGAGAACGGCAGCAACTAAGTTCTCAGCGGCATCCAATTCCTGCTGAATGATGTCATCTTCGTCACCAGAATCGACCCGGAGATATTTCTTTGCTTCCTCCAGCGTGATCATCCTGTCCTCCCTTCAAATTAGAAAGAAAGCCCAGAGCTTTGACACTCTGAGCCTCCATCATTTCTGAATTACTTCTGCAGATCAGGCAGATGCTCCTGCCTTCAGGATCTGCACGGCTTCCGGAAGAACCAGAAGGCCATCGACACGCTCCTTGGCGACATACCCGATCATGCCGTTTCCGGCAAAGAGCTCACGAAGCTCCTGCATGGAACGACTCCCGCGATCGCCGATGTTGTAGTAGCTGTAGTCACCAAAGGCCATCACAGGCTTTCCTGCCGCAAGCTCCGGTGCAAAGGCGCTGGTGTGAACCGCATAGCCAAGAAGTCTGTCCGGCTCCCCTGCCTGATAGGACGGTTGCCAGATGTAAGCGCCGTTGTTGTCCTTAAGCTTCCGGAGAGTTGCAAGGGTCTGGTCGTTCATGATGAACGATGCTTTCTTCCGGTACGGACGCTTCAACGCGTAGACCAGATCCAGCACATCATCGGTGCCAAGCTTGGTGCCGGTCAGGGTCTTTGCGACCGTGCCGCCATTAGTCTCATCAAAGAGACCGGTGGGCTTTCCCTTCCCATCGCCGTTTAAGAAAGCATCCTCCTCGGCATTGGCAATGGCGATTCCGAACTGTGTGGTGATGTAGCTTGCAAGGTCAAACATGGAGTCATACAGAAGCTCCTCGGTAACCTTCACTGCCACATGGAGCTTATGGGCGTCCATGATCTTCTGTCCAAACTTCGCGTCGGTGAACTGAAGCGCACCACCCTCTTCAATCCATGCTGCCGTCGGCTTGGCTCCCGCGATGTTGATCTTGTGCTCGCCGGAAGTGGTGATGTGGGTTGCAAGGCCCCGCATGATGTTCTCTTCATTCAGGACATCGATGAGGCGGCTGTCCCACTCCTCCGGAACGAGGTATCCGCCATCGGCATCCACACCCTCCTGCAGGATGTCGGAAACCTGATGGAAGTTCGTGCGCATGGCGGTCAGCATATCCTTGGCATACTGATCGGAAGCGCGTCCCTGCTTCTTCGGCTTATCGTTGCCTGCGGAAGGCATGTTGGAAAGAGGAGAAGAGGTCGGCTGACTCAGCTGTGCCTCAATAGCAGCCTGACGATTCAGACGGTCGATCTCCTTGGTGAGATCTGTGATCTCCTTTTCCATGCGGTCATAGGTTTCTCCATCGGCGGCAGAAAGGACGCCGTTCTCTCCTCTGTGTGCTTCGAGGAAGGCCTTTGCTGCCTCCCACGCTCTTGCCCTTTTTGCAATCAAATCCTGTACGTTCATTGTGTTCTCCTCCTCACATCATCGTGTGCAGCAGATTCAGGCGATCCATCAGAGCATCCACGCTCCGGCCTTCCTCTACTTTGCTTTCGGCATCAGGACCATCCTGTGCCTTGTTTCTAACCTTGTAGTGTTCCTTCACCTTGTTGGTGAATGCAGCCGCCATCTGACGACTGGAATAAAGAAAACCCGCAACAAGCAGATCTTCGTTCTTCTTCTCAGGATTACCTTCAGATTCCTCCGGATTCTCCTTGGCAGGATCGTCCTCTTCCTGATCCTGTTCTTCCTGTTCCCTGCGATAGAGATCCGGTCTCTCCATCACACGGTCTGCAAAATGAAGCTCCACTGCCTTGCTCGCATCCATCCAGGTCTCATCGTCCATGAGCTTACTGAGCTTGTTCTTGGAGAGCCCGGTCTTCTTGACGTAGGCATTCAGGATCGAATCCTTGACGGAATCGAGCATCGAGATGGCCTGCGCAAGATCATCCTTATCCCCCATTGCCATCGTGGACGGATTGTGGATCATCAGCATCGACACCGGAGAGACAAGAACCTCGTCTCCTGCCATCGCAATGACCGATGCCGCTGATGCTGCAAGGCCGTCGATCTTCACGGTGACCTTTCCGTCATAGGACAAGAGCATGTTGTAGATCTGCGCTGCCGCCCAGACATCGCCGCCCGGAGAGTTGATCCAGACCGTGATCGGTCCTTTCCCGGAATCAAGGTCGGACTTAAAAAGAGCTGGCGTGACGTCATCGTCAAACCAACTCTCCGAAGCGATGGTTCCGTTCAAAAACAGTGTGCGTGCGGCAAGATCCGGATCTTCTCCATCCGGTGCCTTGTTCCGCACCCACTTCCAAAACTTGTTCATGTGTTCCTCCTTCCCCTTCTTAGGGGCTTATTGTTCTTGGTATCTTCTTCCGGCTCCTGGTCTGGATCCTCCTGCTTCTTCTCAGGCTCTTCATCGGGCTCATCCTGCTCCGGAGGACTACTTCCACCACCGGAAGTCTGGTAGGCCGCTCCTGCCGATTTCAAAGGCGTCATCGATCCATTTACAAGAAACAGGTTCCCGCCCTCCTCGTCTGGGACAAGATCCATGTTCTCTAAGCGCCGGACATCGTTCACACACAAAAAGCCGTTGCTGATTCCGGTCGCATAGCCCTGCATACGACTCTCATAGTTGCCGCGAAGAAGACCGTCCACGTTGAAACGCGCATAGTAGATCTTCTTCTCCTCCGGGGTAAGGAGAGAGCGAGAGATTGCAGACTCGATTCTGGCAAGCCACGGCTGCAGACTGTAGGTCACAAATTCCAGCGACTGTTCCTCAATATTAGAAAAAGTCGCGTGCTCAAGATCTCCAATCATATGCGGCGGCACCCGGAAGATCCTTGCGATCTCATCGATCTGGAACTTTCGAGTATCCAGAAACTGCGCTTCTTGCGGATTGATGGAGATCGGCGAATACTTCATGCCCTCTTCCAACACCGCAACCTTCCCGGCATTCTGGCTCCCGCCAAAGGCAGCCTGCCAGCTATCCCGTACTTTCTCCGGATCCTTCAGGATACCGGGATGCTCGAGAACTCCGGAAGGCGCGGCTCCGTTCTCGAAGAACTTAGAGCCATATTCCTCACAGGCCATCGAAAGACCGATACTGTTCTTTGCCATCGCAATCGGGCTGTACCCCACAAGGCCATCAAACCCAAGGCCCGGGATCTGCATCACCTCATGGGGAGAGAGCTTGACGATCGTCTCCTTCATGGTCGGCGCATCCGATCCCTTGGACCAGAGGTACTGGTAGTAGATATGTCCGTTCTCATCCCGGTCCACCGTCATGCGGTTTGGCATCAGAGGATACAGTGCTGTGATCTCGCCTTTTCCATTCCGGATAATCTGCACATAGGCATTACCCCACAGGAGAAGATGTGTGAGGATCGTCTCCCAGAAGGTGTAAGCCGTCATCTCTTCATTCGGCTCACTGTGAAGAAGAAAGTACAGCAGATGATCCGTTGCCTTTACCTTGCTCCCATCCTCCTCTTTGTAGAGGTGAAGTGGCAGGCTTGCCACAGCTTCTGCCAGCACCCGGACACAGGCATACACGGCAGTCACCTGCATCGAGCTTCGCTCTGTCACGGTCTTGCCGGATGAGGTGTGTCCATAGTAAGCGCGGTAGACACTGCCGGAGGTAGAGTCTTGCGGATCCGCTCTTGCCTTCCTTCTGTGAAATAAATCCTTAAATCCCATCGATCCTTCCTCCATCAAAATGTGATCAGCCCTCGGCTGTCGTAAACACTCTCTGCTTGTTCCTGCCGAATACAGCGATCCAGCGCCATAATCGATGCAACGATACCGTCGATCTTTTCCGGTGACTTTGCCTTGGTCGGCTTGATGTTATCGGCAGCGTCCCGATCTACTACCACGTTCAGGGCCATCCACCGAAGGACCGGATTACCACCGTGGATGATCTTTCCTTCCATCATCAGTTTGTAGAACTCCTTGGTCGGGGCGGACATATCTTTGAAGCCCTGTCCAAAGGGCACCATCGTCAAGCCGTCATCCTGCAGGTTGATAATGAGCTGGGTCGCATTCCACCTGTCGACCGCGATTTCCTTGATGTTGTAGATCTTGTAGAGATCCAGGATGAACTTCTCGATGAAGTTGTAGTCGATCACATTTCCTTCCGTCGCCTTCATGTATCCCTGCTTTACCCAGACATCGTAGGGAACAGAGGCCCTTCGCACCCGGATTGGAATGGTGTCCTCCGGAACCCAGAAGAACGGCAGGCAGATGTACTTCTCCCTCTCATCCCTCGGTGGAAACATCAGAACCAGTGCGGTGATGTCGCCGGTGCTGGAAAGGTCTAGACCTCCATAGCACTCATGACCCTTGAGCGAGTCCAGATCAATCGTCTCATTGCCCTGATCAAAGACCTGCTCCGGAATGAAGGCGGTCGTTGAAGATACCCACATGTTGAGTCGGAGCTGCTTAAACACCGCCTCCTCCGCCGGATTTTCCATTGCCTCGTGGTAATGCTCCCGGACACGTTCAATGTCAATCGTCTGCCCGAGACTTGGATTTGCTTTGTACCAGTTCTTCTCATCGTGCCAGTCCTCATCATCTTCCAGTCCGTAGACAACTGGATAAAACGTATGATCTACACGCTGCCCGGAGAGGATGTCTTTTGCCTTCTGGTGCAGCTCGTAGCAGATCGAGTTCTTATCGGTTCCTGCAGTCGTAATCAGGAAATACAACGGCTGCTCACGGGCATCACCAGAGCCTTGCGTGAGTACATCGAAGAGTCTTCTAGTAGGTTGCGCATGGACCTCATCGAACACAAGACCAGAAACATTCAGGCCGTGTTTCGTTCCCACCTCTGCGGACAGCACCTGGTAGAATCCGGCATTCGAGTAGTTCACAATTCGCTTGCTGGCGGCCATGATCTTGGAGCGCTTTAAAAGCGCCGGTGTCATATTTACCATCTGGTGGGCGACATCAAAAACGATCGACGCCTGCTGGCGATCCGCGGCGGCACCATAGACTTCTGCGGATGGTTCGTTGTCCGCATACAGCAGGTACAGGGCAACTGCGGCGGCAAGCTCCGACTTTCCATTCTTCTTGCCAATCTCGATGTAGGCTGTCCGGAACTGCCGGTTTCCGTCTGGCTTTACGATTCCAAAGAGATCCCGGATGATTTTCTCCTGCCAAGGGAGGAGCCAGAAGCGTTTTCCGGCCCACTTGCCTTTGGTATGCCGGAGCATCTCGATGAACTTCACCGCCCGGTCTGCTTTGACCTTGTCATAGTGAGATGTTGGAAGCATGAATTTTGTCGGCTGGTAATCGGTCAGCTTTGGCATATCATTGGGACGTTTCTCCATTACGGATCACCTCCCAACAGCTCCTCCATCTCATCTCCTGGCGTTGGCTTCCCGGCATCTGCGATCAGGCGGGAACGGGATGCCGGAGTCAGACCGAACTCGGTCGCGAACTTTCCCATCTGCTTCATGTAGGTCTGTGCGATGGAGACCTGCGGGACCTGTTGCCAGTAGCCAGAAGGTGTCCGGACAAGAGTGCCGTGCTCTGTGATAAACTCCTCAGCTTCCTTCCATCTTGCGTAAGACTGGCAGTATGCAGCAAAGGCAGCCATATCGACTTCGGTGAGGACACCGATGGCTTCCATCTTCTTTGCCAGCCTGTGCCATTCCTTTCTGGCATCCTTATCGAGCCACTTCGGACAGGCAGGTGCTTTCCGCTCTGGCTTTGGCTCATTCTCATTCAGTTTTCTTTTCCCGGGATTTCCTTCCAGCTCCTTGATTGCGGTCGGAGTTGGCTTTCTTCCTCTGGTAGCCATAGGGAACACCTCCTTTCTGTCCATCAAAAAAGGACCGCCGAAGCGATCCTGTCCCATGTGATGTATGTGTAATGCGGTATATGTGAACGAGAGAAAGAGCCGTGTGGCTCTCCTCCCGGAAGTTGCTTTCAATTCAGCGTTTTCTTTTCAGTTGAAGTTTTGCAGGATGGCAAGGAGCGCAAGCTGTGCGTTTTCCGTCTCCGGCTCGATGTCCCATCCTCTGTCGTATCTTGCGACCGGGAAGTCTCCGAGGCGAATCTCAAGCTTGCTGATCTTGCCGCCCTCAATTCCGTAGTCCTCGCTCGGCTCTCCGTAAACCTTCGCGCTGTAGGTGAATGTCTGGTTCTCGATCTTGATGCTTCCTTTGTTCCACATGGTTTTTTCCTCCTTGTTTTGTTCTTGTTTGCCTTTTCCTTTGGCATGTACATATATCACTCTGCAAGGCTTATATAGCAAGGAGATCAGCCGGATATGTGTCACAAAGATCCGCCCCGGAAACTGTGTATTTTGTACGAGGAAGAGGTCCCTTTTGCGGGGCTCTCCCTCCCTTTCCGTTTTCAGTTCAGTGTCATTCTGAAGGCGTGGCCCTTCTCGTAGCCTTTTCCGAAAAAGTCCTTCCGGAGGTTGACCTCGACCATCTCGCCGATCGTGCAGCCGGCCCCTTTAAAAAGCCAAAGCGTCTCGACCGCGTCCGTTGCCCGGCAGGAGTAGGTGAAGGCCTTGATGCCGTTCTCCTTCATGCAGGTGGTGATGGCTTCCACATCCCGATCCCAGATGATGTCGTCGAAGTCGAGGATCTCGTTCTCGTTGTCTCTGGAATTCCGGTAGGCTCTCCAAACCTTGCAGGCAATGTCGCCCATCTCAATGATCCGATCCTCGGCTGCCTTCGCGGCTTCTCTTGCGGCATCCCTGCCCTCTGCAGTGGTGGCTTCCTTGTAGGCTTTCTTTGCTTCTGCGATGGTGTTGTAGGTTTCTTCAAAAATGTTCGTCATGGCTTTGTCCTCCTTGCTTTTTGCTTGTTTGCCTTTTCCTTTTGGCATGTACATATATCACTCTGCAGGCGATATATAGCAAGGAAATAAGCCTCATAACCTGCACAAAGATGTACCGAAAATCCTGTGCTTATCTGACATCTCCATGGAGAATAAAGCGGACGTATTCGTCCCGGTGCTCCTCAATAAAGAGCACCAGATCGTAGTAGTTCCGGTCGAAGGCGAGGCGCTGCACGTAGGGCAGGTCGAACATGTTCGTAAGGCCGCTGTCTCGAATCGCAATAATCTGTTGCCTGATCTTCTCATCCATATCAGTCCACCACCTTCCGCACGATGTCCTCGCCGTAGATCACGCTTAGTCCTGAACCGTTATCCCAGTGGACGAGCAAGGATCCCGTGTCATCGACGCCATAGACGATTCCTTTTGTGCCGATTGGCGGTGCCTGGATGTCGTTCATCTGAAGCAGCTCCACACGGGTGCCGTTCGGATAGATCTTGCGGAGTTCTTCAAACTCCTCTGGTCTGATTAGCTTCATGCTTCCACCTCCTTTGTTGAAGCGCCGTTTCGGAAGGCGGAGCTTCCGGAGAGGTTCTTCAATAGGATCTTCCGAGCTGCCTTGAAGTCCGGTCCAATGAAGCCCATCCGAAGAAGCCAGGTGCGGAAGGCGTACTTTTCATTGTCTGTCTCTACCGGCCTCTTGCTTGCGTGCTTCAGCTCCTTCGAGAGCTTGCAAAGCTGGGTGAGAAAAAGCATGTAGGCGTTTGTCTCTTCCGGCGTCAGCTCCCGGTCGAACCAGGGGAACTCGATCTTCTCCTCCGTGATGTTGATCCGGGTGTCGGTGATTCCGAGCGCCTTCTTGATGAGGCTCTCCTTTGCGCTGATCAGGTTTCTCAAGATTCCGACGTTTGCGGATGCAAGTGGAAGGCTGATCGTCAGCGCCGGTTCCTGCTCATCCTCGGCTGTTTCCTTCTCTTCCTCGGTGGTGTGTTCCGGCTCGGTGGTGTGTTCCGGCTCTGTGGTCTCCGCCTGCTCGGGTTGCTTGGTCTCGGCATCTTCCTCAGCGGTGAATCCCTTCTCGTTCAATGCTTTCATCACCATCTGCATCTTCTCCTCATCGCTGCAGCTTACCCCGCCATCCTTGTCAACCGTGATGTCTCCGATCTCGTAGGCGCAGGTCGGCATCCGCATGTACTGTGCTTTATCTCCGGTGATCTCCTCGATCGCATGCACCAGCTCTTTTCTCTTAGTTCCTGTCAGGTTGTAGTTTGCTTTCATGGCGTGTGCCTCCTTTTCTTTTGGTAGTACATACATCACTCAGGAGCACCGGAATAGCAACTCATACTGGCAGGAATTATGAACAAAGATCAGGCGGAGCTTTTGGCAGATGTGTACATGCTCACGCGCTCTCCTCCTTCGGCATCGCCGCAATCGCTTCATCGAACGTGAGCTTCTGGCCGTCACGAAGTACATACGCATCATCGGAGTTTCCGACCTGTTCGACGTAGCGCTTTACGATGACATCCACAAACTTGGGATCCAGCTCAATGCCTCGACAAATCCGGTCGGTCTGCTCACAGGCAATCAGGGTAGAGCCGGATCCGAGGAAGGGATCCAGAACAATTCCGTTTGTCATCGAGGAGTTCCGGATTGGATACGCCATCAGTTGCACCGGCTTCATCGTCGGATGATCCTTGGATGCTTTCGGACGATCGTACTCCCAGATGGTGGTCTGTTTGCGGTCCGAGTACCACTCATGCCTGCCGCCTTTCTTCCAGCCAAACAGGCACGGTTCATGCTGCCACTGGTAGGGGGAGCGTCCAAGGACCAGCGCGTTCTTTTTCCAGATGCAGCAGCCGGAAAGGTAGAAGCCTGCATCCGCAAATGCTCTGCGGAAGTTCAGTCCCTCCGTATCCGCATGGAATACGTAGATGGAACCGTCATCGGCGAGGTTGTCATGCATGCAGGTATAGGCAGCAAGCAGGAACTTGTAGAAGTCCTCGTCGGCCATGTTGTCATTCAGGATCTTCCCTGCCGTCTCCTCCACGTTTACGTTATAAGGCGGGTCCGTCACGATGACATTTGCCTTCACACCGTCCATCAGTTTCTCGTAAGAAGCATGATCCGTGGAGTCACCACAGAAAACAGTGTGCCGTCCCAGGAACCAAAGGTCCCCGGCTTTGGAGAAGGTTGGATTCTTCAATTCCTCGTCCACATCAAAGTCATCCTCTTTGACTTCTTTCGACGCCACCTTGTTAAAGAGCTGCTCCATCTCCGGAGGCTCGAAGCCGGTGAGCGCCGTGTTGAAGTCAGATGCTTCAAGATCATGCAGAAGATCTGCCAGAAGGTTTTCGTCCCATGCACCGGTGATCTTGTTGAGCGCAATGTTCAGGGCCTTCTCTCTGGTCTTATCGATGTCGACGACGGCACAGGGAACCTCGGTGTAGCCGAGATCCTTTGCTACTGTCAAACGCTGATGTCCTCCGATAATTGTCATATCGGCATTCACAACCAAAGGATCCGCAAACCCGAACTCCTGAATGGAGTTCTTGATCTTCTCGTATTCCTTATCTCCCGATTTCAGTTTCTTTCTCGGGTTGTAGGCTGCCGGTTTCAGATCCTTCACTGGTATTGTTTTTAACGTTGCTGTCTTCACGTTCTCTTCTCCTTTCCCGTTCCATCCTCTTGTTGAATGCCCAGCGGCAGCGGTTACTGCAGAAGCACCTGGGCCTGCCTCGCCGATTCCCTTCGATCGGCTTCCCACACTCCGGACAGAACCGCTTCGCACAGGACTCGAGGAACAGGGAAAGATCCTGCTTTCTTTCGATGTCTTCCATACTGTTCTCCTGTCCGCAAAAATGCCCGAGGCCTTGGAAACAAAGGACTTCTGGGCATGAAAAAAGCAGTGGCGGATCTTGCTCCAACACTGCCTGTAAAAGTTATCAATTTTTCAAACAAATCCGCATTCTATGCGGATATTGCACGTGAAATGTACCTTTCCGGGACCCGTCCGGCGGCCGTCTGACCCCGGGGTATCAATTTCGCGGAAATCAACGCAAGAGGGAGCGCCGGTCACCTGTGCCTCTAGTTTTCAGGATTATGACCTCCCCCGCCTCCACGCTTTCAGTATCGATACGTCGGATTGCTGTCCTCTCTTCCGGTCTTTTTATCGTGGCACTTCTTACACAGCGCCTGCCAGTTCGACTTGTCCCAGAAGAGCTTCTGATCTCCTCGGTGCGGAACGATGTGATCCACAACCGTCGCAGGTGTAGCGATGCCATGCCGCAGGCACTCCTCACAAAGAGGGTGAAGTTGTAAGAACTTCTTGCTCTCCCGTCTCCATCGGCTGTTGTATCCTCGTGCCGCGGCAGACCGTATTTCTTCCGAACGCATCCTCTTGTGTTTCTCACAGTACTTCTGTCCGGCTGGCACAAGGTTCGGACAGCCGGGATGCCTGCAGGGTACCTTTGGTTTCATCGGCATGTTCGGCACCTCCGTTCCTGATTTCTCCCAAGTAAAAAGCCCCGGAGGTTTTATCCTTCGAGGCTTCATCCTATCTTCTTCGCTGACTATACCATATCACATATAGCACCCGGACATTTGCGGACATTTCCGGCGCATTTAGATCATCGTAGGATTTTTTGGCACCTTCACATGGGACAATGCTCTGCTGTGCCATCTGCGGATAGTACGTTCATCGGCGGAAAGCTCATCGCCAATCCGCATCCATGTGTAGTTCTTAAGATACCGGTACGTGAGAATCAACCGTTCATCCATGTTCTCGACCTGATCGATCACGGATTGGATCTCGTCTTTGAGCTTCAGGAGAAGGCAAAGCTCATCATTCACTTTCTTTTCCTTCTCCCAGATGCGATCCAGCGTTTTTACGAATGGTGCATCGTCTGGACGATTCGGATTGTAATGCTCCTCGAATCCGGGACTGCCAACAGAAGAAGCCAGCATCCTTAAATTCTCCAGTTCTTCCTGATGCAGCCGGATTCGCTGCTCCAGCCGGTAAGCCTGATTGAGATATGCCTTTGGTGTCATGCTGCCACCTTCTCTCTCAGCTTCCGGATCAGATAATCTGGATCCACATGGGTAAGAACCCCATACCAACCAGAATGGAAGAAGTGCTCCAGCTCCATAGCGTCTGTCATGGCTGCTTTATTACCCGGATGTCTTTTTAATTTACGAAGCGCCGTCAGATAATCATCTGCTGCCTGTGCTACGATAGCGTTGGCGAGGTTTTCGTACGGATCTCCTTCATTTCTTCTAATCACTTGCTGTACCTCCCAACTACTTGCTTCACATCTTCTACCGAGCGAACAACTGCGGCAGTTCCGCCAGCGGCTTTGATCTTATTAATTGTTGCTTCCTGCAGTTTTGTCACAGTGCCTTTTTCATTCTTCACCTCAAAGGCAAAGAATCTGCCACCAATGCAGCAAATGATGTCCGGTATGCCTGCCGTACCATACATGCCGCCATGCTCTTTCCACGCAAAGCAATCCGGCATACTCTTTAAGTGCTTTAGGATGGACCTGACTATAACCGATTCCTTTACCAGTTCCTGTCTACTCATGTTCCTGCGACTCCTTTCCATTGAATGTAGGGCTCTTCTTTCCCGTAAAGGAGCCATAGAAATCAACCACAAACAGGAAGGTCAGACATTCATGATCTATGCAATACAAAACCCGTCCAAAAGTTATCCACGGCAAAGGCGCGCAAACCCGCATAGACACTGCGTTTTCTGCCATTGGACGACTTTGGGACGGGACGGTTTTCCCCCATACCCCTTTATATATTTCCTTTTAAATACACCATGTTTTTTTTCTTGAATGTAAATAAGAAGAATAAGAAGAACTCGTCCAGTACCCTAAAACCCGTCCAGAAATCTGCCGTGGAATCCCATCGATTCCTGCTCCCTAATCCCTGTGGCAAGGATCTCTGCCCTTTGTCCCACGAAAAAAAAAGACAGCGCAGATTGTTATGCGCTGCCTGTGGTAAGAAATCCGTTTTTAATCCGCATCGTCCACGTATCGGATCCCGCGCCAGGTCTTCCTCCTGCCGGTCTTGTCCTTGGCTCTGGCAACACCCGGATATCCGATTTCGATTTCCTTATTGAATCTGGTCTGAGAGAAGGGGCTTAAGCCGCTGTCCTTACAGAACATCTGATACTGGGAATAGAACTCGGTTCTTCCGACCTCGAACCCATCCCCAAGCTCACAGCACTCTGCCACAAAGGAAAGCGCACTATTGGACTCTTCACGGTATCTCTGTCTTTCTTCGATGTTGCTCCTGGTCTCTGAGAATCGCCAGTTCTGGTTCATGAGCCGGATCAGTCCATCCAGTGCAAACCGGAAGATTCCATCTGCCTCCGCCCTGAACTTTTCCAGAAGCATCGGATCCCGCTTTTCCTTAGGTACGGCATGTGGAAATCGAATAATGATCAGACGTCTGTAGAACCCTTCCGATCGGTCGCCAAAGTTCTTTGGTATCTCGTTGCAGGAAAACAGCAGCCTTGCATAGTTCTGAAAGTTGAACGGATCCTTGTTCTTGCGCTCGACCGTCAGGAAATCTTCTCCAACAAGAGCTTTGAAGATACCATTATCATCAATGTTCTTTGTCGGAAGATCTGCAAAGATATTTGCGAGCTTCCCATAGAGCTCCGCCGTCTTGAACCTCTCGTTCAGCGCCTGCCACGAGACATTGCTCACGTTTTCCTTGCCGAGAAGAATCTCATTTAATACACGAAGCAGAACGGACTTTCCGGCACCAGCCTCACCCACAATAACGAAGGACTTCTGAGCCTTGTTCACCGGGACAAGAAAGTATCCAAGCATCTCTTGCAAAAGTGGCACCTGATCATCATCGACACACTGATGCAGAAATTCCTTGAAGCGGGGACAATCTGCCTGACTGGAGAAATTGACATTTAACTGCACGGTTGATAAGAACTCCGGCGTGTGCTTTGTGAGCTTATTTTCCAGTACATTGTAAATGCCGTTCCGGACATTGATCATGTAGGGGTTGGCATTCAGCTCTCTTGAATCCTTCAAAACCGCCAGCTTCCACTGACCGGTCGCATCCGAGATCTGCACCATGGTTGCATGCCCCTCGAGCATTTTTGCGCGAACCATGCTCTTTGCTGTAAGGTCCGACATTGCTTTGTAGACACCGCTCTCATAACGCCAAAACTGCTCTGCCGCGTAGAAGGCATGCACGTTCTCCGCCATGTGTTTTGCCAGGACATCTGGCATAAAGCGAAGCCCGCGTTCCGTCACCTCATACCAGGCAGGAATCTGACCCTGTGATGCCTGACGCTTTTTCTCTTCCTGCTTCTTTTGAAACGCTGCATACATCTTCTTTTGTTCTGCAATGACCGGACGCACATCCGCTACGGTCAGAGAAAACTTTGAACGAAGGATATGGTTAATGATGCCCTGCGCTGTCGCGGTATCAAGATTGTAAAGATATTCCGTCACAAAGCGCTGTACTACTTTTAAGTTCTCGACAGCATTCGAAGAGACAGGAAGCGTGTTAATAAGCCTCGTTGCCATATCCGTGGTGATTGGCTGATAGCACATGGCCGCAGGTGCCTTGCAGGTACAGTCCTTGGTTCCCATCCTGGGACACTTGAAACCTTTCTCTGCAATCACCGCACACGTCATAGGTCCCGTACCACTCTTTAAAAAGTGCTGAATCTTCGCGTCCGTATCTTCCCTCTTGTAGTTCGGATAAGGGGCTGACAGCTCGTGGATTTTTTCCGTACCGCCTTCAAAGGAGGCAAGGTTTGTAAGCATCGCATACCAGTCGTGCTCGGAAAGTGTCGCCGCATCTTCCCTGCAGTGCTTCATAAAATCACAGCCTGTAAGAACAAGTGCCAGTCCTTTTTCTGTCCCGATGGGATTCGTCTCCTTAAGCTTTTCTTCCTGCTTTACCGGAAGCAGCTGCATGAGTTCTTCCTGGGTATACCTGCGCTCCGGGTGAAAAGAAATGCACTCTACCTCTACCGGATCAGCCTTACAGTGATAAAATCCCGGGAGGCGCATCACTCTGGATTCATTGACGCACACGGGATCTCCATGGAACTTTTCTACCAATGCCTTCTGGATCGGACGATAAAGCGAAACGTCTCCATCCTTAATGAACCAGTAGGTATGAAGCGAACGGCGCGTTTTGATCTCCATGGATGGAGGCAGAGGAAATGCTTCGACCTGCCGGATCTGCTCCTCCATGGACAGATCATCGCACTCCACAAACTGTGCGTTCACTCTGGTGATCGACTTGTCATCATCTCCACCAGCATTGACCACAAAAAAGATGCCGCGGTTTAAGGCGTTGTGTTTTTTTAATTGCTCCATGATAGAGGAGAACTTTCCTGCCTCAACGGCAAGCTTCATGCCGGTGAAAGTCCCAGACTTCTTATCATCAAAGATACGGACATGGACGGTTTCACCTGGATCAAAGAGGCTTCTTACCACATCTTCCGCTGATACCTTGCTCATCTAAGTTCCTTTCCATCCATGATCCGGATCGTTTTATGAAGGCGCTTTGCTTCGCGATACTCTGCCTTCATGCCATCAGACATCTCAATTTTTTCGTTCTTATCCTTGTTACCGATGAACCAGACCTCATCGCAGCAGGCAAGAAGCGCCTGTCCAAAGAGAAGTCCAAGCTCTCTTTCACGGGAATCCTTGTCATCAAGGATCTGAGGATAGAGAAGATGTGAGGCAATGGGGATATACCCGTTTTTTATCGCTGCCCTGCAGTAACGGATGGCGTCTCTACGGTTTTTCTCGATATCGCCCGCATACTTTGATGCCATGTAGACCTTTGGCCTTTCCTTGATCTCTGTTTCCCTCCGCCAGGTTCTCCGTCGTTCTTCCCTATATTCCTTCACGACATGACTCATCGCCAGACCGGCAGTCGGATCAGAAAATCCTTCGTAATTCTTATACATGGTTTATCCCTCCCTTTCGATAAGAGGGAGAATTCCCTCGCCTTTCAGAAGGTCATACAGGAACAGTCTTCCCTTCTGCGTCCAGTACGTATGCATAACGCTTTTGTTGGAATCTACTGCAAAGGTCCTCGACTGTGTCAGACCGAGCTCTGCATACTCCTGATAAAGAATCCATGTGTCTCTGAGCCTGTACTGCACACCCATTTCATGCAGAAGCTGATTGAACTTCCTTCCGCTCATGCCATAGTCCTTTGCGATCTGGGTCACTGGAACCGTATTCTTGTTCTGCAGGATCAGGTCATAATAGCTGGCCTTCGGCTGAAGCTCCGCAATTTGCTGCCTCTGGACCGCTGCCGTGAGCTCCAGATTCTTACGTTTTTTACGTTCCTCTTTCAGCGCCTCAAGCACGGTGATCATGGCATCCGGATCATCCAGAAGTTCATTGACCGCATACATGCCATGCTTTCTGATCGTAGGAAGGACTTCTGCCGTAACCCATCTCTTGAACTTTTTAGCTCCCGGCAGTTTGCTGGAAAGAATCAGGCTGTACAGCCCAGACTCATTTATCATCGTTGTCTCTGTGACCACCTTCCCATTTTGGGAATCTGCTCTGAGCATCACCTTGAACCTGTCTTCCTCGTCAACATGCATCACTACTGCCTTGCTGGCGTTAGAATACCCGAGGCATTCTGCGACATCTTTGCCTACAAAAGCAGGCGTTCCGTTTACTTCCATCGCACGGATTCTTCCAAAATCGTTACTGGTAAATGTTGTAAGTTCCATAGGATCAGACCTCCTGACTGAATAAAAAAGACTCCTTTGAGAGGAACTCCCTGTTCCTCCCGTAAAGGAGCCATAGAAATCAACCAGGTCCTATGCGCCCTGATTTCAATCAGATTTACACGTCCAGTTCGTCCATGGTGCCGAATGTAGGTCCGGCGGATGCCTCGGCGATAAGAGGTAAGTTAAATTCCGGGAAAGGCTTCTCCTCCATGCACCGCTTCACAAATGAAATCGCATCGGAGAGCCTATCTTCCGGGATAATGAAGGTAAGCTCATCATGGATCTGCAGAATAGGCCGAAGCCATGGCAGATCAGGCAGCCCGGCAAGGATCCGACAAACCGCCATCTTTAAGATATCCGCCGCTGTTCCCTGAATCGGGGTGTTCATGGCACAGCGCTCTGAAAAGGACTTCTGTCCCCAGTCCTCCGACCTGATATTGGGCAGATACCTTCTTCTGCCAAGCCAGGTCTCTGTGTACATGCGCCGCGCTGCATCCGCCTTCACGCTCTCCTGCCATCGGGAAAGACCAGGATAACCTTCTTTTAAGTTGTCGATCATTTGAGAGCACTCCTCAAAGGAACGATCAATTCCTGCCTTAAACTTCAGCGTCTTTTGCAGGCCGCGTGGAAAGAGGCCATAGAAAACACCGAAATTCACGTTTTTTGCAATCGTCCGGTGCTCCTTGTAGTTCTCTGAATTTTTGTCATGCGCCTGTTCATATGGCACCCCGAAAATAACTGAAGTAGTCTTGGCATGAAGGTCTAGGTTGTGAAGGTAAACCTCGCGCATCGTATCGTCTCCGGCCTGTGACAGATAAAATGCCCCGACACGAAGTTCAATCTGGGAAAAATCCAGGCTGATGATGATGTGGCCTTCTGGCGCTTTGATAAAGTTTCTGACGCCAATGGGGTCATTTGTCTTCCGCGGCATGTTCTGAGCATTTGGATGCTGGCAGTTAAATCGCCCGGTATCCGTCGAGAGGGCAAAAAAGTCCGGATGCACACAGCCTGTCACCGGATTTAAGAATTTCAGATATCCATCAATATAGGTCGATTTGATCTTGCCCCACTTCCGGTATTCCTGCACCAGAATAAAAAGCTCTGAAAGCTCCGGACGGTTCTCATCGCACCACTCTTTTAGCATGGTCATCGTCTGATCATCCGCTGCTTCACGATTCGTAAGTGTCGTCTTTAGGACCGGAAGCTTTAATGTTCCATAGAGATACTCCTTAAAGGCCTTCGTACTGCAGTTGCTTCCGATGTTCACATCTCCGATCAGAAAAGCAATCTCCTGACGAAGCTTCTCCATCGTCTCCTCCGCTTCCTTCTTTTTCTCCTCCATGAGCGGGATATCAAGTGGCGCACCATTATGTTTCATGATGCCAAGATATACTGCCGTCGGTGACTCCAGGTGTTCCACGATCCACCTGTGCCTTGGCAGATATTTATCAAACCAGTCATTGAAAATCCGCATCAGCTGGAGCGCCTGGTCCGCATCCTCACAGGCGTATGCAATGGTTTCAGGATTCTGCGGATCCAGCTCATCAAAGGGTTTTCCGTCTGTTGTCTCGGTAAAGGTCTTTCTTTTGTAACCGAGAAGCTCCTCCGACAAGGTCTTAAGGCCACTGTCCTTAAGCCTTCTGAACGAGTAGTCCCCGTTCTGCGTCATCTGTGCCGCACAGATGGTGTCATACACCGGAGTCTGGATCACGATCCCGAGGTGATAAGAAAAGGCAGACTCGAACGCGATGTTGTGACAGACCTTGACTACTTTGTGGCTCTCCAATAGCTCCTTGTGGAAGGAAAGCCAGTCGTCCCAGTCCATGTTTTTTCCGATCAGATGCCTTAGCGGTACAGACACTCCGGTCCCTTCCTGCACCGAATAGCTGCACTCTGTGATATGCGCCTTGTGCGGATCGAGCGCCGCCTTCTCCTCGCTCCGGTGTCCCTTGTCTGCCGCAGTCTCATAGTCAAATGACACGAGCCTGGCATCCCCGATATAGTGTTTCAGTTCCTCGATATCCGTAACGGATTTATAGTTCTTATCCATGCTGTTCTCCATAAAAGAAACTCCGGGATTTTCATTCTCCCGGAGTCCTGTCTCTTTCGTCTCTTCGATCATCCTGCTATAAAGGCTTTTGTCACTTCAGAGGCTTAATGACCTCACCGGTCTCCGTATCCACAAACGGGGGCTCCTCTGCGGAAGCTTCCTCGTCTGTCATGTCGCCTATCGTAAGGCTATCGGCATAATTCCGGATAAGGCCTGTCATCTCCCCGATGAATTTCTTCTCATCGTCATTTAAGACACGGACGAACTTAAACTTCGCCTTAGAATAGACAATGCCCTCATCGTTCGTTGCCTTCTCCAAAGAGATCTGTGTCACGATGTTGGAAAGTTTCCTGCCCTTGGTCAGCTGATGCTTCACGTAGTCGGTGAAGCTCTTAAGGCTCCCAGTTGGAAGTGAAATCACCACCGGGAAAATCTCGCCTTCGCGCACAAGATAGAGCATGTGGCGGTTCTTGCAGGCCTTGGACTTGTTGCCGCCGGATCCGAACTTGTTATACGGGCATGCCCTGCAGAGGCCGCCCGGATTTCCTGTGCCATGAATACCGTCAAATGATCCACAGTCCGGTGGGTTGGAGCCGCCCTGAAACTTCGTTGCATAGTATCCGAAAGCCGGGTGATGGAACGCAATGACCGCCGTGATGGTTTTTGCCATCTCGGTCTCTTCCTCATCTCCCGGCACCTCAAAGGCAAGGCTCCCGCCGGAAGGGATTTTGATGCGATCGAAGCGGAAGGTAAGGCCGGTGCATTCACCACCGCCTAATGCTTCCTGAAGAATTTCGAGATTCCCACCGGATGCGAAGCTGTTCTGCTCTGCGAGTTCCTTCTTCTCTGTTTTCATAACTGCATTTTCTTCTGACATCTTGCTGTCCTCCTTTTTGACAGTCCTTTACACGGGAAAGAACCTCTCTTTCCCGTTATAGGGACATAGAAATCAACCGCTTATTTTTTCCGGATACCAACCGTGACCTTTTCGAATGTATTCACAACACCGGAAAGCCACTCCGGCAGCTCATCCTCATTCGCGGTCATCTGCTCCTTGCAGAAGGAAGCCAGGGTATTAGCGTTGACTGTTTCGGTCACGATACTGCCATAACCGTTGTCCTTTAAAGCATGAATCAGTGCATCCCTTCCTCCTGCCGCCGGAGACGCATAGAGCCTCGAATTCAGATAAAACGTGCTGCCGTTTCTGGTGAATTTGTCACACTCCGCATCTGCCATGGCATCCGAAAGCTCCCGATCCAGCTCCTCGATCCTGGCATTGACCTCCTTGGTCTTTGCCTCCAGCTCCTTCTTTTCGTCCTTTGCCGCCTTCAGTTCGTCAGCCATCTTAAATACTTCTGTCTGTTCCATCATGTCTTCCTCCATAATGCATATTTGATGTATATTTATTCATCAAACGGGTTTCTTCCGTTTCTGTAGTCATCCACGAGCGCTTTGGCAAGATTTACTTTTTTTCGGAGCGACCGGAGCGCCTTACTGTCGACCGTTCCTCTGGCAATGAGATAGATATACAGGCACTTCTGTTTCTGCCCTACCCTGTGGATTCTTGCCTTGGCCTGATCAAAGTTACTCATGGAATAATCGAGGCTGTAGAACACCATGGTGTGTGCCGCCGTAAGTGTGATCCCAAGTCCTGCTGCTGCGATCTGACCGACAAAAACCTGACAGGAAGGATCCGTCTGGAAATGCTTTACTTCATCATCCCGATCCTTTACCCCACCGCGAACCACGGCATATCCGATGCCTTTGCTTTTTAGCAGCTCCTCGATGTCATCCATCTCGGCCACAAACCGTGCCATCACAACGAGTTTCTGGCCATCGCTTACCGCCGCATCGATGATGTCCGACAAGGCATCGAGCTTCGCATGGCTGACCGGGCGGACATGGTGTTCATCATCCGTCAGATGGCCGCCTGTAAGCTGGGAGAGCCTGAGCATCTTTGTCAGGACATTGGCTGCTGTCACCTCGGAACCTTTGAGCTGAGTGAAGCATTCCTCCTGCAGCTGTTCATACATCTTCATTGCCTTCGGCTCCAGATCAATCTTTCGTACTTCCTCCCGGATCTGTGGCAGATCAAGGCACTCCGCCTTAGTCACCCTGTAGGCGATGCAATGCATCCGCTTTAGGAAGTCATCTGCCATCGACTGCCGGAAGACCGGGATATGGTTCCCGTATCCTGTCATGTCAAAGTAGCGATTTCGGAAGGCATAAAAGCTCGTGCCAAAAATCCGGCTATCTAAGAAGCGATACTGTGAGAACACATCCATCTCCCGGTTGGTAATGACCGTTCCGGTAAGAAGCAGCTTGTATCTTGCCTTATCTCCGAGATGCTGCATCCCCTTTGACTGGCGGGACCTGTTGTCCTTCAGCTTATGGCCTTCATCGGCAATGATGAGATCAGCATCAAACTTCAAAAGCTCCGCTTCCAGCCTCCATGCGGACTCGTAATTTACAATAAGAACCTGCAGACCATCCGACGGGATCTTAGAAATCTGCTGTTTCTTCTTTTCACTAGTGCCTTTCAATACCGTGATATTCACCGGATAGTCGGCAAACGCCTGAAACTCCTCTTCCCATACCCCTGTGATTGACAGCGGGCAGGCCACAAGGACCCGATTCACCAGTCCAAACTGATAGAGGGCACCGGTAACTCCAATGCTCGTCAGCGTCTTTCCGGTTCCCATTTCCATGAGAAATGCCACCCCGTGTGATCTCATTCTTCCGTCGGAAAGACCAAATACCTGGCAGGCGAAGTCATACCCCGCCTGCTGATGAGCATAAGGACGAACCTTGACCGGCATTGGAAGTGACATCGACCGATCAATCATCGCTGTCCTCACTTTCTTTGCGGTACATAAAATCCGGATCGTCATACATCATCATGTAGATGGCAGCCTCTATATCTGTCAGGGAATCAAACTCCTCATTCTCCGGGCGGCTGCCGATACAAACGATTGTTCCACAGTAAACATCCACGGGATTTCCATTATCGCCCCTGATGATCCGGTTCATCGGCAGTCCCATGAGTTTTCCCTCTTCATTGCAGAGAACAGCGGTATCCTCCGACAGCGGTTCCGTCACCTCGACAGGGCCTCCGACCAATTCCTTCAGTGACTCATAGACTGCTGGAATCACTCTGATCTCCGCCTTCTTGCCTGGCTTTGCAACAACAACTTTCCATGTGTTCATCGTGTGTTTCTCTCCTTTCTGAGAAATGAATGAAATACAAGGGAAGAAGGAATCGTCCCTCTTCCCCCGTAAAGGAGCCATAAAAATCAACCGGTCTTATTCCTTGTGACGATCTTCTCCGTGGTAACCAAGCTTATCGGCCAAAGCCTTCGTAAGACGCCTCTCAATTCGCTGGATGCTGCGGCTGATCGACTTCGGATCCCGATGCAGCTCATCCGCAACGTCATTCTGCTTCCGTTCACTTCCAAAAACTCCGTACATGATGGTCTGGTCCGCATCATTCAGGCTGCAGAGAAATTCATGGACAAACACTAAGACAGGGTCCTCATCATCGTCTTCCTCCCCGTTCTGCTTTGCTTCCCACCGAAGATATGTCTCCTTATCTATTGGACTGCATCCAGCGTTAAGCCCTCTGTCATCTGTGTCTTGCCGCCTCTTGTAAGAGATATAAAGGCCATCCGCATGATCCTTGTCATTGCGCTTCTGGATATTCACCTTGTGATCTTCTTCTGCCAGTATCTTGATCCACTCAGAATTGTCCTCTCCGTTCTTGCCATGGAGCGGAACAACAGGCGGCACTGCCGCACCCATACCAATTCCCGTCACGTAGTGGTAGTTGCCCTGCTCATCGACGAAACCTTCCCGGTTCTCGTCGTAGCGGTCCTTTGCGATATCCAGTCCTCCGAACTGGTCGGAATAATCCTTACTCTTGCCTCTTGGCATCTTTTGTTCCTTTCCGCTGAGCTGTTGCTGCGGCGGGAAAGCACAAAAAAAGGAGCCGGCTGATAGTTCACCGACTCCTGGCACCTGAAAATGTGCACGACAAGAACGGTGAAAAGCATCAGAGACAAGAAATCCTGTATTGGATTCTTGTGACCTCTATGTGCTTCCCGCCGTCTTATGCGCACTCAGACTTTGAGATAGATTTATTGGTAATGTAGGAGGCCGTTCTTTCCTGAACGTTCCTCCCGGGAGTTAAGGAATTGCATCTGCAATACGGCCTTTTTCTACGGTGGCCGGATCGTTCTTTTGACTTCTGTGTTCATCGCTTGGCTCCTTTCTGTCTCTATAAACGAAGTGAAACGGAATCTTTGTCACATCCTTTTCTCAAATAATATATTTGAGATTTGTATGCGCTTGTGCTATCCTATGGATAGATTCCTTGTTTTCTGTAGTTCCTTTTGAACTACTGGCTGAGTTGTAATCCGAGACGCCAGTTTGTAAGGCGAGATGCTTGTTTGTAAATTGAAAACTGCATATTTGTAAACGAAACGCCAGTTTTGTACACCAGATGCCAGATT
>NZ_JBQKGW010000023.1:0-36508 GCF_052118625.1 Porcincola sp. LCP21S3_C12
ATGATCACACTCATAAACAGTCCTGACCGGCTCCGCCAGCCGACCGTTCAATAACCGCGCCGCGACCGGTGGTCAACGCATCAGCGACCGCCGGCGCCCGCAAAATGCATCCTGGCGAACCGGCTGATGCTTTTTGTGAGAATGACATCGATCTTTCCCGCTTCACAGTCGGCAAGCATACGCTGGAACTCAGGCCTTTTTTCCGTGCCTGTTCCTGAAATTCCTTCGTCCGCATAGACACCGGCATATTCCCATTCCGGATTGCTCTGAATCCGTTTACTGTAACTGCTGATCTGCGCGGACAGGGAATGATGAAGCCGTTTGGTTTCCATTGAAACTCTGGCGTAAGCGGCGACCTTCTTACGTGTAATCACGGCAGGGATCGCCGGTTCAATCTTCGTGATTTTTGCCATATAATCACTCCTTTCCGTCACTATACATCACTCTGGGAAGCCGTCTTATCAAGCATTTGCGGGCCGTAAACCGCCGAATATCGGCTTGTATTTGTCCTTCATCTTTGTATCAATTATGGCAAACTGCTCCTCTGTGATTAGGTTCTGCTTCAGCATTAAACGGAACATTTCCATGCTGGCGGTATAGAGTTTTTCCCTTTCGAACTGCTCCTCATTCATGGCTGTCACCCCCGAACCGGTCGGCGATGTAGCAGGCGTGAGAGCAGTACTTGCGGTGCCGGTTGCCGTAGGCGGTGAAGATTTTCCCGCAGTGGGCGCAGGTGAAGGTATAGATGGCTGTCTGTCTGCGGTTTACCGCATCGGCGTGCCTGTTCCACCATTCCTGACAGCATTTGCCGGAGCAGAACTTTAAAGTTATGACCATTGAAGGGCTCAAGAGGATCCTACATATGAAAGCAGAAAGATATAAACATTGCAAAAGTAATAAAATCTCAGCCGTAATATACAGACAAAGACCTAATGATACATGAAGGTGTTATAATATTTTTCAAATAGCTGATGTTTCTATGCTGAAGTTATCGGGAGATGGGCGATGAAAAGAATTCTTTCTGTATTATTGGCGTTTTCAATGGTTCTAGGTACTTCGGTCGATGCTTATGCTGGCGGATTCTTGGATAAGATGGGCGACGCGTTTAGCGGTGCGGGTGATGCTTTGAGTGATGCCGGTGATTGGGCCTTAGATAAAGGACAGAATGCTGTTCAGGGGGCCGGCGATGCTTTGCAGGATGCAGGAAAGTGGGCTTCTGAGAATGGAGGTAAGGCACTCGATGCTACAGGAAAAGCATTGGAAGATGCCAGAGCATGGACAGTCGAGAATGGCGGGAAACTGATAACCAGTGTTGGAAAATCGTTTGGCGTAGCGGCAGACTGGGTTGTAGATAATGGAGGGAAGCTTGTAGACAGCAGTGGAACAGCGATAGATACTGCATGGAAATGGACTTCAGAAAATGGCGAGAAACAGCTCTCGAAGCTAGGGGCTTCCATTACTGATAACTGGAATAAATATTTTGGAGATGGTGAGGAGAAGGGACCGCATCATCTATGTGTTTCATCCCCCTTATTTCAGACATCTGATCTACTTGAAAGTAAAACCGATGATGATGGGTGTACCTATGAATGCTTTGAATTTAATGATAGGTATCAGGTCACGGAGCTTTCCATTGCCAGAGGTGAAGATGATGAGGTCCTTTTCTTCGGAAAAGTTCCTGCAACGGATATGATCTCTTCATTGTATGACAGCGCAGAGTTTTCCCAGGAACTGGCATCGGGCGGTGGAAAGAGAGCTATGGCTCAGCAACTTGATTTTGTAGGAAAGAAAGATAAGAAGGATATTATCGGAAGAGCAGAGTGTGTATGGACCGATCATTATTCCGTTATCTTGGTTGTCAGCACAGAAAAGGGAACAGATAGTGAAAATGAAGAAGCAAGCGATATGTTCGATATCTGGATGGATACTCTGAGTATCTATGAGACAAATAAGGACCCGGTAGCCACTGAAGAGACGGAGGCTGAAACTGAAAAGGATTCCTCTAAGCTTCAGACAGGAATTTTAACTGCGTCTAATGTAAAGACGGCAAATCGCTTTTTCGATGAATATAGATTCCATAGTCCGAAAGGCGGGCATGGTTTTGCAGCAGAACAGGCCAATACACTTGCTGATAATATTAAGGGAATCTTCAAAGGAGAGCATGCTAAAGTAGTCGGAGATGATAATGCGCCGAATGGTGCAGACCGAAAAATTACTTTTGCTGATGGTACTGAACAGTTGGTTCAGACGAAGTATCATGAAACTGCTCAATCATCAATTGCAGCATGCTTCGATAAGAATGGAGTTTTTCGATATGAGACAGCAGAAGGCAAGCCAATGCAGATTGAGGTTCCTTCTGATCAGTATGATGACGCTGTTCGGGCAATGGAGCAGCGTATTCGGAATGGAGAGGTACCTAATGTAACTAATCCTGAGGATGCAAAGAAAATAGTAAGGAAAGGAACTGTTACTTACGATCAGGCAAAGAATATTGCGAAAGCTGGTAATATAGACTCAATTACTTATGATGCTGTAAACGGAGTAGTCGAAAGTGCATATTCATTTGGCATTAGTGCATCTATCGAATTTGCAACCAGCATATGGAATGGAGAGAGTGTAGAGAAAGCATTAAAGAGTTCAGCATATACTGGTCTTCAAGTTGGAGGGACAAGTTTTGTTATAAGTGTACTGGCTGGTCAGCTTTCGAAGTCAGCATTAAATAGTGCGATGGTAGGCAGCAGTGAAGCTATAGTCAATGCATTAGGCCCGAAGGCTGCAGCCACTTTTGTAAATGCTTTCAGGACAGGCGGCAATATTTATGGTGCTGCAGCAATGAAGAGCGCTGCTAAGCTTCTGCGTGGCAATGTTATTACTTCAACAGTATCATTGCTTGTAGTTTCGATTCCTGATATCTATCATACTTTCAGGGGAGATATCTCAGCAAAACAATTGGCAAAAAATGTTGCCGAAGCAGGAGGTGGATTGCTTGGTGGTCTAGGCGGATGGTATGGCGGCGCAGCGATAGGAACATTGATTGCACCTGGTATTGGTACAGTAATCGGAGGACTTGTGGTTTCTGTGGCAGGTGGAATTGCTGCTCAAAAGGCTACAAGCATGGTCGCGGATTTGATAGCGGAAGATGATGCAGATGAGATGCTTGACATCGTAGGAGATGAATTTAAATCACTGTCGGAGGAGTACTTATTAAATGCAGATGAAGCAGATCAGGTAACAAAGCTCATCAGTAAGACAACAACGATGGAGACCCTTACGCAGATGTTCAAGAGTAGCCATAGAGAATTGTATGCAAGAGAGGTTATACTGAGACCGGTAATCGAATCGGTTGTCGATAAGAGGGAGAAGATAGAAATCCCAGTAGATGAATACGATGATGCGGTGTCAGAAGTACTTGAAGACATCTATGATGAGGAACAGGAAACGGAGGAGACAGAAATTGCCGGCTAATAAAGAAATACTTGAGATCTATGAATATGCATTGGATAAGTATGGAGAATTTGCAAAAGCACTAGAGAAAACGGATGCAATATTGAAAAAATGCACTGTTGAAGAAATTCCTGCCCCGAGACTCACCGGCGAAAAATTAAGAGAAGCGTTAATCTTCGCTGGCAAACTATTTGAAGAAGACACCAGAGCTAATGTCTATATAGCACTGGTGGATCTTGGAAGAAACCAGGTCCTAACTGTATGCAAACTGAATAAGGGAAAACTGCTGATAGCCAGCTATGCCAGAGAAGGATTAATCAAACAGCACTTAGCTGAAAAGGCGATTAAGGCGATTAAGGATAGGGTTGTAGTCTGAATATGAATTGATGAGGGGCAGTCTCTCTTTTGAGACTGTCCCTTGATTCATTTATACAGGGTATCGTTTCGGCAGCGGCATCCATGCGGCGACTTTTTCAGCATCTTCTATTCCGCAGTCATGCAGTTCACCGAAGCCTTTGCCATGGAAGGAAACGTCTTTAATATCGTTCATGCCGCAGTTGGCATCTTCTGCGAGCGGGCCGTAGTCCAGGACAGTTATTGCCCAGCCGATGTAATCGCTGTAGTAGCTGGTGCAGAGGTACTTTCCGTCTTTTTTCGGGAGTTTTTTGGTTACTGGAATCCATTTAGCAGTATGCTTCATAGTTGCTCTCCTTGTCATATGGCATCTTTAAGTTGAGGCCGGATTTTTCTGCCTGCAGTTTTTGATCGGTTTCGTCGATTTTATAAACTTTGTTTCCCTTGCGAAAGTTGGATCCGGTCTGGGTAAAGCGGAACGGCACGTTGTTCTCAGTACATTCCAGCATCAGGCTCAATACCCATGAGAAGTCACAGAGCCTGGCATCGGGACCGGACTCTCCGCCGCATGTGACGGAACTGATTTCGCCGGAGCTGAGATAGCGGCCGATACGGACCGGGCCTAGCATGGGCTCGACGATGACAGATTTCTGTTTAATCGGCAGCGACAGAAGATACCGGATCCTGCGGTCTGCCGTATACTGGCTTTCCACGGAGAAAGCAATCTCCACATTATCGTATCCGTCGCCCCAGTCAGGCGGGAGAGTGGCAGCGATACGTTCTGGCCGCTTTGTAATGATGAGAAAGGTCAGATCAGGACGTTCTCTGATGAAGGACCAGACATCAGGCCGCCAGGCATCAGCCTCCTCGATAAAGAAGTCGGAGGTTGTGCAGGTATGGACAATTCTATCGTCCGGATTCAACTTATATGCATGGGAACGGTTCTTCTGTATGGGAAGGTCGAATGACTTTGTCTTAAAGACAAGGGACGGATTCCGGCCATATTTCCTGTCCTTCTGATAGACAGGGCAGGACAGGCATCCGGAGGAGATCCGTCTGCATCCGTGCCATGGATTCCAGGTCGCCTTTGTAGAGTTATCACCCATCATTCTCATCATCCTCCTGTTCTTCCGATTTCAACAAACTACTGCGATTCCACACATATGTTCGACCGATGCTTTGAAGAAAAACCAGAGCACTGAAGTACCCTGGTTTTAGAAATAATTCAATATTCGAGTCCGTATTTATCCTTGAAGGCGCGGACTTCCTTTCTGTGAGCTTCTTCCAGCATATCGATCTCTTCTGGTTTTGCAAGGTCCCATGAAGGTACGATCCCGAGCACAACTGCTTCGATCTGAACGTGATCGTCTTCACTCTTTTCACCATACGGAAGGTCGGAATTCAGAGATACAAGCTTGTTCCCTGATTTGTGCTTGATGACAGCACCGTCAGCAGTGGAGCAGATTACATCCTGACCGTCTTCTGCAAAATTCGTGTACTTTGCATAGACGATGTCTCCGTCGTAGTAGCGGGGCTCCATGCTTCGTCCGCTGATCTGAATCAGGATGTCAGCGTTCATGCTGCGGTCATTATTCCGGACAAATCTGTAGGTTGGCTTATCATCCACAAATTCATTGCCAGATCCGGCAGCTGGCCTTGTAGCGCTGAACTGGATAAGGGAATATTCATCCTGATAGGCTTTGTAGCGTTCATCATCCCTGGCGGCCGCCATCTCTGAGACCATTCTCACCACGACCGCCTGGTCACTTTCATCAAGCTGCCTGAAATAGTCAATCAGTTTTCTTTCGGCAAATGAATACTTGGGAGCCGATGGGATCTCGAATAGTTCGTTGAGCGGGATACCGAACATCTGGTTTAGCTCGCGGATCGTTTCCACGTCTGGCCTGGCCAGATTGCGCTCCCACAGAGTGACGGTATTCTTGCTGATTCCAAGGATCTCTGCAAGCTTCTGCTGTGTGCAGCCGGCATTCTTGCGGTATTTTTTCAGAACCGCTCCGAAGTTCATCAGTTTTTCAGGTTTTGCCATAAGTAAGTCCTTTCTAAGAAGCATATGTGCTTCGGTTATGCTGCTGTTAACTTTCTGGCTATCCTGTTGCCACCAGAATATCACAACAATAATGTGATTGCAAGAAATAAAATGATAATAATATTACAAATTTGTTATTGAAATCCGTAGTCACTGGTAGTAACATACAGACTAAGACAAGAAGCAGAAGACAACGGTCAGGAGGTGAGTAAAGCAATACCGGGGCAATAGTATTACGAAAAAACTGCTTCCTTCAGGACGGGAAGCGGCGGCTGTGTTGAATAAAGCAGAATAGCAGAGTCCTGATGTGAATATTCTGCGGAGGGACCGGTGTATGACGTTCCAGTACACCGGCTCAGATGACACGAAAGGGAATAAGGATGGAGAAAAAAGAGAATCGGATCAAGTCACTCCCAGAAATACTTGATGAGTATTATGGGGTAAACAGGGAAACGGTCCCTGACGAGTATCTCAGGAACAACTGGAAGATATTCCGAACGGTAATCCCCATGGGAATACTCGAGAAATATCGTATCATGTCCAGCCAATATCTGGGCTTTTATACAGTGATGGCCCAGCGCCCGGAACATTTCCAGGCTAATCTAGTATTTTCCAGCAGGGTTGAAGTGTATCTCAGAAGAAAGCAGGCTTTTGATGCCCTGTTTGCTGTACCGCATATCTGGGGCAGTACGGAAGGAATATATGTATTGAGCGATACGCCTTCCGGTGGGCTTACCCGAATGGAGATGGAGCTGAAGTTTTTGACAGCCTGTTTTTTTGACTTTTCGGTGAATCCGCCGGTATATCTGGGCCATAAGGTTTCCCTTTACCGGGAAGCGGACAACAGTTATATGTCTTCGGACGTGTATCTTCCTATGGATGAATACCTTCTCCCCAGGCTGGAGAGTGAGAAGGACATGGACCGGCTTGCGGAAGCTATTCTGGAGACATATACTCCTGAGACGCTGCATTCCGGGGGAAGAGTATCAGGCAGGGAACTGGCCGGCAGACTGGGGCTCAGGGTGCATGAGCATGATGTGGTCGGAAGAGATGATACTCTTGGAATGTTCTTTATCGCTCCTGACAAGGTTGAAGTTCTAACCGATACAAAGGAGAGGAGGCAGCTGAATCTGCGGCCGAACGATATCCTGCTTAACAGAAGGACATTGCGGGACAGGTCAAAGAAGATCGATCAGACTGATAGCACGCTCTACCATGAATGCAGTCATAAGATCCTTGACGGATATTTCTATGAGCTGCAGAGGATGGCCGGCAGGGCATATGCTTATGCGGCAAGACTGATTATATCCAAAGAGTGTGAGAATCGTGATGACTGGGTGATCGCAAGGTCGGAACGACAGGCATCGAAGCTTGCAGCGCATCTGATGGTGCCCAGAGACAACGCACTCAGAGTAATTACGGATGTCATTGACAGCCAGGCAGGGGTATGGAACACCAATACGATCCGCAAGGCAATCAACCGGCTTGCTTCCGTGTTTAATGTCTCCCGAGAGATGGCAAGGATCAGGATGGTCGAACTTGGCTATCCGGAGGCAGAGGGGGTCTACCGTTATACAGACAATCATTATGTAAAAGACCACAGCTGTGCCGGGAAGTGGAAGGAAGGGGTCACATATACCATATCGGCAGTAAATGTGCTTGCCATGGAAGATGATCCGAAAGCATGGAAGATTCTGACCAGCTCCAGATATGTCTTTGTAGATAACCATTTCTGCCTGAACAGGAGTAAGTACCTGTATCGGAATGCCCGTGGCAATCTTGCACTGACCCCCTATGCTTTGTCTCACATTGATGAATGCTGTATCCCGTTCAGACCGGTCGGGAGCTGCAGCTGTGGAAGACCGCAGGGCCTCTATGCAGCGAGAAATGAGAAGATCCCTGTAGAAGTCGATTTCACGATCGATTCAGACATTCCGGAGGATCAGAACTCTGAGGAATTCAGAAAGTTCGCCGAAAACCTGGAGAAAAATGCCAACGATCTTGCAGACCTGGTGATCAGAATGCCGCGGGATTATCCGGCGAGTTTACGGTCCGTTCTGGAGAGGAGGAATGTGTCCCAGCAGGCTTTAGCAGACAGAATGCATATGCAGGCCAGTGAGGTTTACAAGCTGCTGAAAGTCGACCAGGAAGCACCGGGTCCGACACTGAAGCAGCTGGTAAGAGCCTGCCTTGCTCTCAGGCTTGACTATGACGAATCTGTACAACTGATAGAGAGTGCAGGGAAAAATCTCCGCGCAAATAAAGAGGATGTCAATATTTATCGGTTAATGCTCAAGTCTACCAAGATCCTGGATCTTGAGACCTGTAATAATGCACTTATGGCTCTTCATATGAAACCGTTCTTTGATCCAGTGAATGGGTAATGAACTATCTCAGCTCTTCCGGGTGCCTGCTCAGCACCCGGTTTTTTTGTACGGCGACGAGCCACAGGGCGCAGTCCATGCTTGCATGGTAAGGCGCCAATGTGGCGACCGCGAACATCGAATGTGCAAAGCACATGAGATGGAAGCGGCGTAGCCGATCGAGTAGGATGGAATACATCCTACTCGACCTCCCAAAAGAATGCCGGCGTAAGAAAATTTTTCTCAAACACCTACCGAAATGGCAGGTGTTTGAGATTCACGCAGACAGCATAAACTGCTTCATTTCTATAATCGTTTCTTTCCTTTACCGTCAGGAAGTCAGTATAAAACAATCATTTCTGTGATTTCAAACACCTGCTTTTTCAGCAGAGGTTTCAACATTTCAAACCTGGTACCCTATGGTCAGTTCAAGGGAACGCAAGGCAAGCTTCCCGCAGAACGAACATAAAACAATCAGTTAAAGCCGGATGCATACGGCAGCGAATGATTCATACACATCTTTCCGGATCCCTCCTCAGCGGAGGTCCGGAAAGGTGCGTAGATGTGGATCAGCTGTCCTGTGCATCCTTTTTCTTTCCCGGGGATTCCGGGTCCGCATCAGAGAATCTGGCGAGAGGAAAATCCTTCCGCCGATCGAATCAAGAACTGCCGTGTACGTCCGCAGAAGGGACAGGACATGAAACAGAACATGGCAGCGGATCGAAAGGAAACAAAGGACGAGACAGCATGTGATATCAGAGAGCTCACGCTGAATGAGCTGATCGGGAGATTGGGATCCACTTCGAAACTTCCAAAGATTCCCAATACCCGGGAACTGCGTGATTATGCGGAGGTGGTTTTCCAGACGGACTCCTATATCGTCTATTCAAACGGATATGTTGTTTACCAGAACGACTGGGGAAGAACGGTCCTTTTTCTCAGCGACTGTACAACATATACCTATCACTTTGCTCCGCTTACAGCGAATGAACAGGTATATCAGACTCAGAGTGAAAGAGTAGATAGCTTTGGCAATCTTCCCTGGATGATCGGTGTAACCGTCAGGGGAGATCACCAGATTGAGATCAATGGGTACTTTCGTGAAGGGAAGCATATCGATGCAGACAGCAATGAAGAGGAAGAAAACGATAACCGCTCTGGCTGCAGACCATATCGTTATCCTAATCCGGAAGACGAATATATAAGGAAAGAGGGATGGGAAGAAAAGCTGGAAAGGTTAACAGAAAAACAAAAACAGGTGTTTATTCTGTCAAGAGTTTACGGATATACCGAGGAAGAGATCGCTGCAATGCTGAGAATAAGACCGGTAAGTGTGTCGAGTCATTTGATAGCAATCCGTAAAAAAATAAAGAAGGTCAGTTCCTTGTGAAACATAATAAGTGAAAAACTGGCGAAGGCAGTCTTGCCTCCGCCAGTTTTTTCGGGAAAAGAGAAGTAAAGATTATTTTGCCAATGTCGGTATCAGGAACAGGAAATCACGTTCTGATGAGTCTTCGCTGTCTGCAAAGAAGTCATACATGGACCAGTTGTAGTAGAAACGTTCCGCTCCATAGATCATATATCCGTCCTGATTGTGATCGGTGGTATCATACGGATCAGCCATGATCAGTACATCATCCTGTGTAGTGTCGGTACCCATGGTGTCATACCCAATTACAACCTGCCAGTGACCGCCCCATTCAATCCAGCAGACCAGGATCGGGTGGCCGGCTTTTAATTCCTCTGCAAACCGTTCAATAGGGAATGCTTCGTGAAGCTCGTCCGCAGTTTTGTAGTCGTACGAACTCTCAAGATTGAACCCGCCGCCGCTGTCAAGCATCCCGGCACCGTCAAACATCTCCATTTCCTGCTTCAGGGAAGTAGCGCCTGGCTCTGCCCCGTTGGAGCGGAACTTTGCAAGATCTTCTTCTCCAAGATTCCCACGTTTCCCGTAATAGTCAAGAACCATCAGTGCGCTGGCAACGCCGCAGGACCATTCGGATGACTGCTGAATCGTTTTGAAATGCGGGAGAATCGTCAGCGTATCAGTACTTTTCATATTGTAGTAGTCAAGAGATGTGAAATAGGGGGAATCCGGATGATCCCCTTCCCGTTCCACTGAATCTGCGCCAGCTTCCGGGTCGAGATCTTCATTATCCTCGATCTTCATCTCATCAGAAAAGTTTCCGTTGGGGAAAGCTGCCTTCTCCGCTTCTGTTTCTCCTGCAAACACAAATCCACTGCCAGATAAAGTGATCGTGCCGCAAAGAACAGCTGTAAGTAGTTTCAGGTCTAATTTTCCTTTTCGCGTCATAACACACTCCTCCTTATACATGCTGCACCATTGTTTTATAGTAAACGGTAAATAATCAGTGCTTTTCTGCCCGAAAAAAGGATCGCTTCTCAGCGACTCTTTTTCCGACAGATCTCTGGTAATTCTTCCGACCAGGGAAGCAGCCGCTCCATGCTGGCAGCTTCGTCCTCATCGGATTGAAACTCACCAAGCTTTGGAAGTTCGGTGAGCAGATACTCGAAGTATTGATACAGGTTAAGGCTGTTGGCCTTGGCCGTTTCAACTAAGCTGTATATCACGGCGCTGGATTTTGCTCCGGAGATGGTGTCACACATCATCCAGTTTTTCCGTCCGACTGTGAAACCTCTGATTGTGGCCTCCGTGCGGTTGTTGTCCAGCGGAATCTCTCCGCATTCAAGGAACGTCAGGAGATATGATTCCTGGTTAAGGCAGTACTGGAGGCCTTCCTGGGTCTTATCACTCATCAGGATGCTCTTATCTTCTGATATCTTATGAACCCACGCAAAGAAAGCGTCAACAAGAGGACGTACTTTATCCATACGTTCCTTCTGACGTTCTTCAGGGCTAAGGTCCTGCAGTAGTCCTTCCGCATGATAGATAGCAGCTATCATGCGGATCGCATCTTTTGCGATGGTTGCCGGGAGCTTTACCTGCCTGGACTCTGCTGCTTTGACTGCATCGGAGAACTTCCTTCGGGCATGCGCCCAGCACTCGGCGATCTTTATGTCTTTTACCTTTCGGTCCAGTGTTTTGTAACCGCCGTAGCCATCGCAAACCAGGTATCCGGAGAAGCCTTTCAGGAACTCCAGCGGATGATCGCTGCCTCTGGTCTTCTGGTATTCGTAAAGGACAATCGGATGGTCAGTATAATACTGACCGGTCCGGTAGATCCACATGTAACTTTTGGCTCCTGCTTTCCGGCCGTCTTTTGTTACTTCAACGGTCGTTTCATCCGCCTGCAGGACCTTATACTCTGAGATGAGTAGTTTCCGCAGGTAGCTGTAAAGCCTCGAGAGGTACCGGTCTGTACACTTGATCGTCCAGGATGCCATGTTTTGCTCTGAGATATGCACGCCGTTTCTATCGAAGTCTTTTTCAACCCTTCTGAATGGGACAGCGTTGACATACTTGGCATTGATAAGTGCTGACTCCAATGACAGGCTCACAATGCTTCCGCGAAGCAGATAAGGAGGTGTTTCACCTTTTACAAACTTCGGAAGACCGGTCTTGCTGCGATAGACAGCGACATGCGTTTCCTCAACTTTCCAGCCTGCGGGTATGAAGACCAGTCTCTTATAGACTTCATCATCCATCCGGCGGCAGTTGTCGAGAGAACCGAATTCCCGGATCCTTACTTCTTCCGGAACGTCATTCGTAGGAAGCTGGATGACCGGAATACCTTTAAGATCAGCCTCTTTCTTTCCCTTTGGACGTGGTTTTCTGATCCGGACAACGGTCTCGATCGAAGGCTCTTCGGGATCCGGGTTCTGATCATGGATTGCTTCGGCTTCATTAAAGTAGATGTTGCCGTCCGCATCGAACCATCCCTGGCCTTCCTGCTCACTTAGCTTTTCCGTGTGCCTGCCAAAACGATAGTTGTTGGCGATCGCGATCTGCTCGGTCAGCTTGTCCAGCTTTGCATTGACAGAAGCAAGCTGCTCCTGCATGGACAGAACCATGAGTACGAGCGCTTCCTTGGAAAGCTCATTCAGTTTTTCAGGTGTATAGTTCTTATCCATGATGACCTCCGAATACGAACTTATTATACCTGAAAGCCTTATAAACAGCCACTTTCAGCCGCTGGGGCTGTCGTCATAATGCCTACGGACCAGACATCGCAGGACGGCATCAGAAGAAGGTGATATACAGTTGTCAAAGATCATTCCTGCTTTTCCGGACGCTCACATACAGTCATACATTGAGCGTCAGAGCTGTTAACAGGAGATTCGAAAAACGATTCCGGGTACCATTGGAGTGCCTCAGAACACAGAAAAATTTCTCCGTATTGCACAAACAATTCATCCAATACGCTTCGGATGGATCTCGCCGATCAGTCCGGATTGTAGTGGATTAAAGCCCTTCATCAGCTCGGCGAACTGTTCCCGTGTCAGCTGTTTAGCTTCGGCGACAGTCCTTGGCCACTGGTATCGGAATCCTGGAGCAAGCCGCTTATAAAGAAGGAGAAATCCATCTCCTTCGAAATAGAGCCCTTTGATCCGGTCACTCTTTCTTCCACAAAAGAGGAACAGGGTTCCTTTCTCTGTCGGAGTAAGATGGAACTTCTCCTGAATCAGGAAGGCAAGTCCATCGATGCCAAGTCTTAAGTCGGTGTAGCCGCAGGCAATGTAGATCTTTGAAACACCGACTGCATCCTTAAGCATTGCGAATCACCTGAAGGACATCGGTAAGAAGCTGTCTGGATGTTCCTTCTGAGACACCAATCGTGACTCCGTTTAAAGTAATGGTGAGCTGCATTCGGAAGTCACTTGATTGTTCGAACCCTGGCAGCGCAGGCTCCGCTGAATTCACCTCAGCAAACACTGGAGTATTGCTCTGGAGGATTTCAGCTCTCAGCTGTTTCCTTCTATAGTAGAAAGTCTTTGTACTGATCTGGTTCTGGCTGCACCATTCGGCAACAGATAACCCACTTGAAGATTGCTGCTGGACCATGGTCATCCAGGATCTGTGTTGAACTTTCGTAACCAATAACTCGGCGCCCATAAGATTCCCCCTTTGTCTTAAGGTTCTTAAGAACCTCAAGAATTGTCTAAGGGGATTATCCCAAAATCAGGGCATGACAAGAAGACACTTAATATTTACCGTTTACGTTTTATAGTGCACCGACAGTGACAAAAATCTTGGGTGCATTTTAGCATATGGTTTAGGGAAAATATATAGAATTTCAGGCAATCTTCAGAAACCGGGAATTTGCGATTCTCACAAAAAAATAAAAAATTTTATTGTAGGTACCATAGTTTCGGCCCTTCAAACGCCTTTTATATGTAGGGACTTGATATTAGCCCTCCGATCCGCATGGAGGAGCGGTTTTTGGAGAAGCATAGGAAAATGTACCGCATGACGATGAGGATGATTACGAAAGTGAGGAAAAGCAATGGTTAAAGTAATGACGCAGGAAAAGGAACATTCAACAAAGGCACAGACAAGAGAGGACAGACTCAAGATCTATCAGAAGCCGATGGTTGCAGGGAGGAAGCTGAACTATGTGTGCTCTCCGCTGAGTCCTAACAGTGAGGATCCGGATGAAGCAGATCAGGAAGTGCTTGAGAATCTTCTCCGAGCGAAGAGAGCCTGCGAGCTGCTCGTGAGAATCGGAGCACTTCCGGTCTGTCCGCATCTGTATCTTCCGTACTTCCTGGATGATGAGATCGAGGAAGAGAGGGGGCTTGCAGAAGAACTTGCGCTGGCTGCCTTGAGAAGATGCCACGAAGTATGGGTCTTCTCGGAAAATATCTCTTCCGGGATGGTCAGGGAGATTGCGGAGGCGGCCAAACGGGGAATTCCGGTGAGAATGATCTGCGAGTCAAATGGATTTCTCAGGGATGCCTTCAAGAATGATTACGATGATGACGAGGATAGAGAGGAGGAAGACGAGGATGAGTAAGAAATATAAGGACCCGGCCAAGGTCATGCTCAGAAATGTAAGAATCAGCTACGCACATATCTGGGAGCCGAGATCGATGGACGACAAGGAGCCGAAGTACTCGCTTTCGGCAATCATTTCCAAGAAGGATACTGACCTTCTTGAGGCGATGAAGAAGGCAATAGATGCTGCGATCGAAGCGGGGAAAACGAAAAAGTGGAACGGTACGGTTCCGCAGAATCTGATCATGCCGCTCCATGATGGAGATGAGGAGCGGCCGGACGATGAAGCTTATTCCGGAGCGATGTTCGTGAACGCGAGGTCATCCGATGCACCCCAGATCGTGGACAGACATGTAAGACCTATCGAGGATCCCATGGACGTGTATTCCGGCTGCTACTGCAATGTGACAGTCACCTTTTTCCCGTACAGAGGAGAGAAAGGGGATGGAATCGGAGTCGGACTTGGGAATATCCAGAAGGTCTCAGACGGAGACCATCTGACTGGAAGAGCCTCAGCGGACAGCGATTTTGATCTGCTTGACGATGCTGATGATAAAGAAGTATCCGATAATCCGTTCGAGTGATGATTCCCGACGCTGGGAAAGGTTAGCTACATAAAAATAAATACAGCAACAAGTCAATGAGCTGCCTTCGGGCGGCTCACTTCTATTTACGGAGAAAGATATGGAGACAGACAACGAAGAACTCAGAGAAGAAGGACATTCATACAGGAAATTCAAAGTTGGTTTACCACCGGTCTGCTTCAACCACAATGACTGCTTTGCATGCAGTCGTGGGCACTGCATGGTGCTGACCTGCAATGATTTTGGGGAAAGAGATTGTCCCTTTTACAGAAATGAGGCGGACAACCAGAAAGAACAGGAGGAGTGCATGAGAAGGCTCGCCAGGATCGGTCGACGAGACCTGCTTGACAAATACAGGAAGGACCTGACGGAAGCCGGCGCATTTGAGCAGGACTTTACAGAGGGAGTGGCGGATGACATCAGAGCATACAGATCGCAGGGAATCTGGTGAGCATCCGGTCTCATCAGGAAGGAGGATGCATGAAAGGCAGTGCAATTCACGTGAGTTCTTATGAGGATCCTCTGATCAGGCTGGCTTCCGCAATCGTAGAACAGGCCAGCCAGGACTATCTGGAGGCGATGACCTACCTCTACGAGACTCCGAAGGGGAGAAGGCGCGGAGCCTGTGTCATTGACAAGATCGAACTGGAGGAATTCTTCCGGGGAGACTGGTACGGGATGCTTTCCAATATTGATGGGGAAATGATGATCGCCCGTCTCAGAGAATCTGCGAAGGAGACGGCCATCGGGGAGATCAATGAGAGCAGGAAGCACAGGATGAAACGGTTTACCGAATAAGACAGAGGAGAAAACTTGGAAGAAATCAGAGACAACAGATTTGATGGAGAAAGTGTATGGAACTCAGAAGGCAGTGAAACTTTCGGAACAGCCTTTGCTGATGTGCTGAAAGCAGAGAAAAAAGCCGGTGGAAAGAGCTGCCTGAACAGAGCACAGAAAAAGAAAGCTGAAAAGTCTGCAGGCAGTGTCATGGAGCAGGAGTTTGATAAGGCAGTCAGGCGGGCAGGAGGCCTTTCATACAAAGTTGATCTCCCGGAAACAGAGGGAATGCCGGACCGTATGGTTCTGTTCTCATCCGGTGCATGTATCTTTGCCGCATTTGTTACAGAGAGGAAAGGTCCCCAGCCGATACAGGTCTTTCGCTGGAGACAGCTGGAAAGCCTTGGGATTCCTGTTATCTGCATCAGTAATCTGGTACAGATCCTGCCGGTAGTCCGTGCAGTCAGCAAATGGGATTCCGGAGAATCATTTCCCGAAGAATACCGATTCAGACCGGGAGGTTTGGGCAGGCAGTTTCAGGAAGGCTATGGTCCGGCAGCGGGAAAGGAAAGCAGTTTTGGATGCCAGAAGGAGCTCAGCATTCTGAAGCAAATGATTCTTCAGCTCAAGTGCGAAGCTTATCAGCAGATGCGCAGACAGAAGCTGGAGGACCTGGAGCGGCAGGAAGCAGCCATTGAAAAGACAAAGCTGCGGAAGCCAGTCAATACCAGGTGCGAATTCCATGAAAACCAGGAAAGCAGAAACATCTGCCTGATCCATATGGACGTAGGTTTCTGCTCTACAGACTGTGCATTTGCCACGACTGATCGGACCAGTACCCCTCCATATGGGACAAGGTACATGAAACGCAAACGATAAGGACAAGGCTAAGCAACGTCATATTCGGAAAGGAGGGCTGAAATGGCAGAAGCGGAGAAAATGGATGAAGGAGACAAAGACGATACTTCAGAGCAGATCGCAGACTATCTTGCTGAAAATTTCAGCTCTCTTCTTAGAATTCAGAAACGTCTGAAGACTCTGAAGGAATTTGGTCCTGTTCAATACACGGAGGATATGGCAGTTGCAGATCTGGCATCTATCTCAAGTGTTTCCGGGTCGGACAAGGTCCAGTCAAGCAGCATCAGCGATATTCCCCAGAGAGTATCTGTGATGCTGGAGAGCGGTTATGTGCAGAAGATGCAGAGAAGGATGAACCAGGAGTATCAGGAACTTTGCGAAGAACTGGAATATATCAACTGGCAGCTGGACATCATCGATGCGGCAATGGAAGAACGCATGACAGAAGAACAGCGGGTCGTGTTCCGATGGTTCTATCGGGATCGAATGTCGCTGCGGTATATTCACGAGGTGCTGATGCCGGGAACTAGGAGAGTCAGAATATCATCCATGTTGCAGAAGGCGAGAGGTGCGCTCCTTATAGAGGTGAGGAGCAGGAAAAACCTGGGCGATGTGGAAGGGTATCTGAGAAGACTGGAAAAAGATACCGAAGTAGAGGAGAAAAGGGAATCGGTACATGAAAGAAAAGACAGCAGGATCACCAACAGAACTCGTGACAAAACGAAGGCGAGGCAGACCTAGGAAAATGGATGCAAAGTGTGATGTGAATCCCGAGATTCTTCAAGAAGCCATAAAGCAGGTGAAGAAAATTGGAAAGGAGTATTCGGAAGGCGACCTGCAGGCAGAGGTTTTCTATCTGGAAACTTCTAGACCAAGACTTCTGAAGAATGCAGGAGTCAACAATGAAAATTATGAATCTACAGGGAAGATAGAGTTTGACCAACAGAGAGTCAGCTGTATGCCAGAAGACGATCAACATATTATTTCGTGTTATCTGAGTGCAAAGGCAAAGATTCACTTTTTAAAACACTCAGTCGCTGACATTACTGATATCAGATTACGGCAGACAGCTAATGATGCTTTACTTCTTGGCTGGAGCTGTTCGAAAATGGCTAATGTGTATGGGATTTCAGAGCGTGCTGTTTATAAGAGAAAGAAGAAGGCATTGGCAGATATTGCAAGGACATATATCGCCCGAAAAACAACTTTCTTTTAATCTCATTAGACGCTAGTATTTTTTGGTTCAGTTTTTCTGGTCAAATCGGACCACTTTTATGTGGTATTTTTATAATGCGCGAAAGCTTAGAGCCCAGGGGTGATACCGGCAGAGCCAGATATGCGGGTGAAGCAGTAGAAAAAGCAAAAAGCGGTTTTTCATACTGGATCTCAGCTTTCAGATTAAGGACAGAGTCAGTCAATGGCTCTGTCCTTTTCTATTGCAAGAAGAAAGGAGGCAGTCGGCATGAAGAAAATCTGGAGCATGGATGGAAGGAGCGGCTAGCAAGTGGATGGAATGACTTTTGAACTATACGGTTCCTATTGTGTACAGAACCGGAAAAACTGCAGGTACCCGGTCCGAATGGTGATCCGGTCGCCGGCAGATCTCAGTCGGGCAGCGCAGCGTGATTTTGTCTGTGCCAGATACAAAGACAATTATCGGATGAACGATAACTTTGTGTCTGCAGATGTTGCCTTCTGGGATGTCGATAATAGTGAAACGGATGATCCAGAGAAATGGATTACGCCTGAAAAGCTGGGTGATATTTTTCCAGACGTTGCCTATGCCGTGACGCCAAGCCGGCACAATATGATTCCAAAGAAGAACGAGGCTGCAAGGCCTCGTTTTCATGTTCTGGCACCGATCAGAAAAATTGCTTCCTTTCAGGAGTATGGGGAACTGAAAGCAAAAGTTCAGCGGTATTTTCCTTTCTTTGATCCGAACGCGGTCGATGCGGCAAGGTTTGTATTCGGCTGTCCTGTGGATGTGAAGGATGTGATCTGGCATGAAGGCAGTGTCCTGATTGACCAGTTTGTAAGTGAACTGGAGAAAGCACAGAGGTCAGAAGCTGAGTACCCGAAGAACCAGGACTGCGCATCAGTCGTTCCGAAGAAGTTTCTTTGTACTGAGGAAGGGACAGAAAGCTCGGCTGGCGGTTCCTATTTCATTCCGGAAGGAAGCCGGAATGCTACTCTCAGCAGGTATGCGGCAAGAGTCATATTGAGATTCGGAGATGGGGAACGAGCCAGGCAGCTTTATCTGAAAGAAGTCGGCAGATGCAGGCCGCCACTGCCGGACCGGGAGCTGATCTCAATCTGGAAGTCAGCCTGCAGGTTTGGACAGAAAGCCTCTTCAGCAGATGATTATGTTCCTCCGGATCAGTACGACAAGGATGATTTTGAAGACCTGGGGCAGGAAACAGAACCCCCGAATTCATCAAATGCAGGTAATGAACCGCCGGGAAGGAATAGTGATGGGAATCAAAGTAAAGGCCCGCCGGTTATAGAGAAGCCGCCTGCAGGTTCCCTGAAGCCTGAGGATTATACGGATCTAGGTCAGGCAAGAGTTCTTGAGAAAGAGTATGGAGCAGAGCTTCGTTACAGCCAGGCCCTGGATTACATGAGGTATGACGGTACCCAGTGGAAAGAATCAGGAGAACTGGCTGTCGGGGCAGAGGTAGAACTCACAGATCTTCAGATGGCGGACGCAGACCTTCTGATGGCGAAAGCGAAGAAGGCACTGCTGGACTCCGGTATTTCATTTGAAGAAGCTGCTGAAGCAGCAAAGAAGATGAAGAAGGGTATGAAGGCAGGGCTTACGGAGGCGCAGCTAAAATCTTATGAAGAGTATGTAGACGCTAAGGCTTACCAGAAATTCGTCTTAGACAGAAGAAACTGGAAATATCTGAAAGCAGCCCTGGATACCTGTAAGCCTTTGGTCCAGATCGATGTGCATGAGTTCGACAAGAATGCGTTTCTTTTGAATACCCCATCGGCAACCTACGACCTTCGCAAAGGTCTGGCAGGCAAAAGGGAACATAGACCAAAGAATTTCATTACAAAATCGACGTCTGTGGACCCGGGAGATGCGGGGAAAGACCTCTGGCAGGATGCATTGAATCAGATTTTCCTTGGAAATCAGGAGATGATTGATTATGTCCAGAGAGTAGTCGGACTGGCAGCCATCGGAAAAGTCTATATCGAGGCACTGATCATTTCCTATGGGGCGGGCCGAAATGGAAAGTCCACCTTCTGGAATACGATTCTGCATGTACTGGGATCTTATTCAGGAAGACTTTCTGCGGACACTCTTACGGTCGGATGCAGAAGGAACATCAAACCGGAGCTGGCCGAGGTGTTTGGAAAACGGCTTGTGATTGCAGCGGAGCTGGAAGAAGGCCAGAGACTGAATACCTCGATCATCAAGCAGCTGTGTTCAACGGATGATCTGTTCGTGGAGAAGAAGTACAAGGCTCCTTTTTCATTTACTCCGACTCATACGGTGGTGCTTTACACCAATCATCTGCCGAAGGTGGGAGCTATGGATGACGGTATCTGGAGAAGGCTGATCGTGATTCCATTTAAGGCTAAGTTTGAAGGCAAGTCGGATACCAAGAATTACGGGGACCTGCTCCAGAAGAAGGCAGGACCGGCCGTGCTTTCCTGGATCATAGAAGGCGCACAGAAGGTGATTCAAAGCAACTTCAAAATCACGGAGCCCCAGATCGTCAGGGAGTCGATTGCGGATTACCGGGAGCAGAATGACTGGCTTTCGGAATTCCTGACGGCATGCTGCGAAATAGTGGATGATCCAAAGACAGAAGCACGGTCTGGGGAACTTTATCAGAAATATCGTGATTATTCCATGAGGATGGGAGAGTACACGAGAAGTACTACCGACTTTTATACGGAACTAGAGAATAAGGGTTTCATCAGACACAAGACGAGGATGGGAAGCTTTGTCAGAGGACTCAGGATACAGCATGACGAAGAATTCAATTCAGTTCCGGAGGCATGGCGATAACTGTAAATCCTTAAGTGTGACGGTTGTGATGGTCTTGTATAAAAGTTTCCTATAGAAGAATTTTTTTCTTCTCTAGGGAAAGTTATAAAAAGAGTATCACGGGTGTCACACATGAACAGGAAGTCGTGAACCACTGGTGAAACACTGTGCAGGAAATAGGAAGGGAAAGGTAATGAAAGCAGCATTTTCAGAAGGAGAGTACAGGTACTTTATGAGAGCATTGGAGAAACTTCATCAGACAGACAAAGTTGAGGAGGCAGAAATGTACAAGTCCATGATTATCGGGGCACTGGAGATGATCCTCAGCAGGACTCTTTTTGATTCATGAGGAGTCGCTTAAATATCCCATTAAATTACAGGAGGAAACAGAATGCAGTTAATACGCAGAATTACATCTGTAGTATTGTCGGCGGCGATGATCGCCGGCAACCTGGTAACGCCATTTCCAGCATATGCGGGAGAGGTCCCGCCGGATATGGCAGCAGAGGTGCAGACTGGTACATCAGCTGATGAAGCTGCTCCGCCGGAGACTTCACAGCCAGAAACGGATGCACCGGATTTCACAATTACATTACCTGATCAGGAAGCGTTTGGTCTTATGTATGACCAGACGCATTTTTTATCTGAGGACAAGGACAAGAAGGAAACGGTTCTCTCCTATAAGCAGGGTGAGGAAGTCAATCTGGATGTTGTTGTGAACCCGGATTACCAGCTTGATAAGCTGGCTTTCCAGGACCAGAACATCAGCATTGCGGACTACCAGAAGAAGCAGGGAAAGGAGTATCCCTTCACCTGGAAGGATGAGGATACACTGACATTTACCATGCCGGATTCCAATCTCTGGATGGTGACCGAATGGCATCAGCTGCAGACGGAGCCGGCAGTGCCAGCATCGGAAGCACAGTCTCAGCCAGCTGCAGAAGTACAGGCAGCTGCGGAAACGAATGCGCCGGATGCTGCAGTGGGTGAGACTTCAGCTAATGCTGATGACACGACAGATTCCAGCCAGACTGCCGGACAAGAGGATGAGCAGGAAAGTCAGGCAGACGCCCAGACTGAAGTCCTACAAACCCCGGCAGGTTCTAGTGAAAACGATGGAGTTCCGGAGACCCAGGATACTTCCTCTACGATTGAGGAAGATGGGTTCCCGGCTCAGGGTGCTCTTATGATGCTTCCGGAGAAGCAGATCGGGATCGATGTGACTGATATCGCGGAAGAGACCAGGTTTGACGATGTGACTTATCCGCAGGATACCTGCTCCAGCAAGCTTGTGAGCAGTGATGTGAAGGCGGGGACTCCTGGACTTTATTCCATGGTCTACAGGATCGATGAGTCTTCGACCGGAAGAAGCTGGTACCTTGTACGCCCGATCCGCATTACGGAAGTAAGAGAGTCTGAGACTCAGCCCCAGACTTCACAGGAAGGACAGAGCGAGAACAGCAAGCAGGCCGAACAGGATGACACAGCGGATGATGCTGATGCAGACCCTGCGCAAGTGACTGAGACCGAAACAGCGACAGAAGCGGATCAGAACCTTGCTGTGGAAGCGGTTACTGAAGCTGCGACCGAGGCGGAAGATATGACTGAGACCGAAGTCTATGATGAGACCGAGGCTGAGTCAGAGAACCTGGAGGGAACCTATCAGGTAATTCTGAAGTCCGGGTCTGAGTACAATGTCACTTTGAATCATGAGGATGGCTATTACAAGCCTGATGAGGAAGTCGTGATCAAGACGGATCTGGACATTGACCACTGCAACATCGCAGCATGGCGGACCGTTCATCATGACAACAATGATACCGGTGACTACTGCGAGATCACTTACCATGAAGACGATAACAGCCATAGCTTCATCATGCCGGCAGAAGACGTTGAGCTTACTGTTGACAAGACCGGTGCTTCAGGTGCAGGTCCCCGCAGACTGATGGCTGTCAGAAGAGCAGCTGCGGCAGATGATAATGACGGCGGCTGGGATGACCAGACCGATGTCGAAGTGGGATCTTATTATTACCACACCGACGGCAACTATACCGGACACGTTTTCAATAACTCACTTGGCTCCGGCGGAGCAGATTCCTATAAGTGGGTCCGCTATAAGGTCAACGGACAGAAATATGATGTCATGGCCTACTGTATGCAGCATGCCCTGCATTCTCCTGAAAGCGGTCACGTTTATAAGAACGCAGTGGAACTGGATGAAGGAGGAGATGACAAATATCTCCGCAAGGCGATCTTCTACGGATACGGCGGGCCGGGTTGGAAAGGAACATTTAACGGAAAGAGCATCAAGGCGATCTTCGATGCAAATGGAGTCGGCGGCAATGCCCGTGAGATGCAGCATTACCTGGTCGATTATCTGTATGACGGCTCTTATGGGTTCGGCGGAAATCTTTCCGAAAAAGCCAAAAAGATGCTCAGGGACTGCAAAGCGGCCCTGAAAGCCATGCCGGATCCCACAGCCATGCAGGTCCTGCCTTCAACTTCGGCAGTCGCCACGAGCAAGACGTCCCCTTCCTTTACCTGGAAGGCCAATGCTGCATGGGTGATCACCATATGGCTAGAGAATGGAGTAAGCCTTGTCAATGAGACGACCGGACAGACATTTACAGGAAGCGGAACAGTCGCCGGAGGGCAGAGTTTTCATTTCGTGGCTACCACGGATAACACCTCGGCACTCACGGGACAGTATACAGTTACCTGCAATTACCCTCTGGACTATCATGCAATGGCTCTGAAATTCTCGGGCCATCAGGATATCGGATTCGGGTACCGGACCAATGATTCCAAGGTAACACTGACTGTACAGTGGCCTACTACGACACCTGTGGCTATCCAGAAATCAAGTACCAATACCACGATCGTGTCGGGCAACCGCATGTATTCGCTGGTTGGGGCCCAGTTCACGATGGGCAATGCATCAGGAAGCGAAACCTTTACAGTGCAGGGAAGTGGAACAACCGAAGTAAAGGAAATGAACCCCGGGGCTTATACCCTGCATGAGGCATCACAGCCAAAAGGATACAAAGTTGCACCGGATCAGACCGTGACGGTAGCTGCGGGATCTCCGGGACAGACGTTCCAGGTGGCAGATGAACCTCTTTACGGAACCCTGAATGATCTGGTCAGAAAGATCCCGGCTGCGGGCTACGCAACCACAAGACCTACTGCAGGAGCACAGCTTATGGTGAACTATTATGACAATCCGGAGCCGGAAGCTACAGCAAAGCAGACCTGGGTGATCCAGACGCTGAAGGATGCAAACGGCAATTATACAGCCAGACTGGATCAGGCCCACCTGGTATCAGGAAGCCTGATATACGGTGAGAACGTCCTTCCGCTTGGCTGCATTACCGTGCAGGAGACCAAAGCTCCGGAAGGATATGAACTGAACAATTCCGTATGGAAGCTGCAGATCCTGCAGAGCGGCAACAGTGTCGTCTACAGCAGCACCAGCCAGCCGGAGATTCAGAACACTCCTGTGAATGCAAATGATCTTCCGGATATCCCGACGTTCGGCGACCTGAAGCTGGGCAAGATCTCTGCAGAGCAGGGGACCATCACTGACGGGGATGCGACCTTTGTGGGAGCAGAGTTTGAAGTCATCAATGCCAATGATTTTGATGTCGTTCTCAATACCGATCATGGAAGAGCCATTCATCCTGGCGAGGTGGCAACTACGATCGTGACGGGGCCTGATGGGACCGGGGCAACAACAGGAAACCTTCTTCAGACCGGCAGCTACACAGCCCGTGAGAAGAAGGCTCCGGAAGGATACACACTTTCCGATAAGCAGCTTCCGGTAACGATCAAGGCAAAGGAAACAGCAGATTATTCAAAGAGCGATCCGCATAAAAATGTTCCGGAGCGGGCTGGCTTCAGGATCCGAAAGAAGGATTTGGAGCTTGCAGAGAAGATCTGCACGATTACTGGGAAGACCGGGGCAGAGTTCCGTGTCGACCAGACGACTCCGAAAGGAAATGTCATTCAGGGCGAGGCAAAACTTTCAGGAGCTGAGTTCGATCTGATCAACCGTTCTAAGAGTTCCGTTGTAGTAGACGCAAAAGTCTATCAGCCGGGCGATACGATCCATACCTTCTCTACAGATGAGAACGGTGACATCGCTTCTCCGGTCAGCAATAACATCAACGGTGGACAGCTTCCGCCGGAAGCATATCTTCCGTATGGAACTTACGAGCTCGTTGAGATCAAGGCGCCGGAAGGGTTCAACCTTCGCGGAAAGAACCTGAACGTTACCTTCACGATCCGAAGCGAGGATGCAGGTACTATGAAGGACCTGGATTCCATCTCCGCAGAGGATGATGTGATCCGCTTTGATGTGGACATCCACAAAGTCGAAGCTGAGCTGAATGAGGAAGATCCTCACGACAAACTCGAGCCGATGGAAGGAATCCAGTTTGACATTTACCTGGATGCTGACATGAACGGTGATAATCCGAAGGAAGGCGCAAAGCCATATGTCTCGATAAAGACCAATTCAGAAGGATACGCGACGACAAAGGATGCAGCTTATCCGCATGGAAGACTGCCTTACGGTCACTACACGATCATCGAGAACAAGGACACGGTTCCGACTGGTTTTGGCGCGATCCGTAATCTTCATGTGAATGGAACGAAGGATGCAGGAGTCATCGACGGGCAGCTGATCCAGACTGGCATCTATCAGGACCAGCACGGCGAGTGGATCCAGCTTGCCAAGATTGACCAGGATTCCGGGAAGCCGGTTCTTCGGGCGGGCGCAGAGATTCAGATCCTCAAGGACGACAAAAAGACGGTCGTCGAGTTCAAGGATTCTACCAATCACAAGAAGGTATCAACTTTCGTCACCAATGAGGAAGGCATGGCATATCTTCCGCAGAGGCTGGAGATCGGTACCTACTATCTGAAGGAGCTGAAGGCTCCCTATGGCTATGTGCTGAACAAGGATCTTGTGGAGTTCAAGGTGGATACCGCGAATTCCTGGGACCAGCTGATCACCTGGCAGATGAAGGACCAGGAGGTCAAGGGTGTCCTGAAGATCACCAAGTACGATGCTGAGACGAAGGAGAAGATCGCCGGAGCAAAGTTCGGAGTGTATGCGGACGAGAAGATCATTTCCGGAGACGGGACGGTCCAGGCAGAAGAAGGAGACCTGGTCGATACAGTCGTGATCGGAAACGACGGAACCGGAACTTCCAGAAAGCTTTATCTTGGCAAGTACCATGCAGCCGAGACGGAGGCTCCGGAAGGATACACTCTGGATCCGAAGGAGATTCCGTTCGAGCTTACCTACAAGGACCAGTACACACCGGTCATCACGGTTGAGAAGGATTCTTCCAACAAGCCGACCAGGCTGAACCTCCTGAAGTTTGAGCAGCCGGTCGATAAGGACGGTGAATGGTCTGACGCAGAGCCGACAAAGAGACTGGAAGGAATCACATTTACCTTTACCAGGATCGGCGGCGAGGAGCCTGACAGAAACCGCGCGGGAGAAGTCTTTTCCGGCGGAAGTCTTGTGACGGATGAAGGCGGAAACATCCTCGTCAAGTACATTGAGTCCGGAATCTATGCGGTCCAGGAGACGGCGACCATCCTTGGATATGTTCTGGACGATACGGTTTCTTACTTCACGGTCGATGGCGACGGCTATATCTTCCTGTCCGATGAGAAGGGCAACATCCTGGACGGGCAGGAGAAGAGTGATACCGCTGAGCTCCGGAGAAAGGACCAGTATACCAGATGGGATTTCTCCAAGGTCGACATGAACGGCCAGGAGCTCAAGGGCGCTGTCATGCAAGTCCTGGATGCCTCTGGAAACATTGCATCCTATGTGGATGACAATGGACAGGGCGCACTTGCCACATGGGTCTCTGACGGAACCCCGCACAGGATCTGCCGGCTGCCGCTCGGCAACTACATCCTGCACGAGCAACAGTCCATCAAGGACTACACGCTGGCCACGGACATCCCATTTGAGGTAACCAATACCGGAGTCCTCTGTAAGGTAGTCATGACCAACAAAAAACTGATCATCAACAAGCTGGATGTTCTCGGGGACGGAGTAAAGAAAGCCGAACTGGAGATCTATGAAGTCCATTTCCACGAGGATGGAACGAAGTACCTGACTGAAGAGCCGGTCGAGGCCTGGAAGTCAGACGGAAAGCAGTATGATACTTCCAATCTGAAAGTCGGCCACACCTACCGACTGGTCGAGAGCAAGGTCCCGAAGGGATATGTGGAGGCAGAGCCGATCGACTTTACCATCACGGATGACCTGACGGATCAGACCGTGACCATGATGGACAAGAAGGTCCTGGTCAGCAAGGTCAACACCAAGATCACCATGATCGCCGGCGCAAAGCTGGAGGTCAGAGACAGCGAGGGACAGGTCGTGGATGCCTGGACTTCGGACGGAAATGCATATTCGGTGTCCGGTCTGAAAGCCGGTCAGACTTACACTCTGGTCGAGACGGAGGCTCCAGAGGGATACGTTCTCGCAGATCCGATCGAGTTCACTGTAACGAAGAACTGGTTCGCGGATGACAGCTTCACTCTTACCAACACCCAGGTCTTCATGAGCAAGACAGATGTGACCGGTGAAAATGAGATCCCTGGAGCAACCCTGAAGGTCACCGATAAGGAGACTGGTAAGGAAGTCGACAAGTGGGTATCCGGAGAAGAGCCGCATGCCATTTCCGGACTTCACGTCGGAGGCAGCTATACCCTTCATGAGGAGATCGCCGCGGAAGGCTACGTCCGGGCATCGGACATCGATTTCACGGTCGATGACGGATTCACGGTCAAGACTGTGAAGATGGTCGATAAGCAGGTCACCATGACCAAGACCGATGTGACCGGGGAGAAGGAACTGCCGGGAGCAAAGATTACTGTCATCGATAAGGAGACCGGCAAGGATGTGGACAGCTGGACTTCCGGCGACAAACCGCATGCTATTTCCGGTCTGGAGGTTGGAAAGACTTACGTCCTGAAGGAGGTTACCGCTCCGGATGGATATGCAGTCGCAGAAGAGGTCGAGTTCGAAGTTCCGGATGACGGAAAGAACCAGACCGTATCCATGAAGGATAAGAGAGTAACGATTGACAAGCTCGATGTACTTGGTCAGCCGGTCAAGGGAGCGAAACTGGCAGTGTATGAGCTGACAGAGGATACTGAAGAGAAGCCTGCTGAAAGCGAAAGCGTAGCAACCCCGACTAAGGAGACTCAGCAGGATGCAGCTTCCCAACCTGAAATACAGACTGGGACAGGAACAGGAACTGAGGCGTCCGCTACTGCCCCTGAGAGTGGAGCAGAAGTCGCTGTGGAGGAAGCTGACAAGACTCAGTCTACAGAAGAAACTGAAGCAGCTGCTCAGACTGGAGAGTCGGGCCAGACTTCAGAAAATGATCAGACTACAGAATCTGAGACTTCCGGTCAGAACTCTGAGACTGGAGATCAGAACAAGGCAGAGGACACTCAGAGCACTGGGGATGTTTCTACTGGTACTGTCAGTGCAAAGCCTGGAAAGCTGGTCGATACCTGGGTATCTGACGGCACTCCGCATGCAGTAAGCGGATTGATCGTCGGTCATTCTTACCGTCTGGTCGAGGAAAGTGCTCCGGAGGGTTATGCAGTGGCGGATCCGAGAGACTTCACTGTAACCAAAGAGGACGCGGACCAGAGCATTGCCATGGTCGACCGTCAGGTCCTGATCAGCAAGGTGGACACCGAGATCACCATGATCGCCGGCGCTCATCTTCAGGTAACTGATAAAAACGGTAAGATCGTCGACAACTGGGTATCCGATGGAACCGCTCACGCAGTATCTGGACTGGTGGTCGGTCAGACTTACACTCTGACTGAGACGGAGGCTCCTGCAGGATATGTCCTGGCTGCGCCAATCATATTTACCGTATCGGACCAGGCGGATGCAAATGATCAGCTGAATCTGGTCAACAAGCAGGTTAAGGTCACCAAGACTGACATCACAGGCGAGAAGGAGGTTGTCGGAGCTCATCTTTCTGTTGTTGAGAAAGAGAGCGGCAGGACAGCTGACACCTGGACTTCCGAGAAGGAGCCGCATCCGGTGTCCGGTCTCGAAGTTGGCAAGACTTACATCCTGACCGAGACAAAGCCTGCGGACGGATATGTCACCGCTGAGAGCATCGAGTTCACTGTTGAGGACAACGGCAAGAGCGAGATGCATCAGATGAAGGACGATGTCACGAAGCTGAAGATCTCCAAGAAGGATATCACCAAGGGTGAAGAACTTCCCGGCGCGCAGCTTGTTATCAAGGATTCTGAAGGAAAAGAGATCGAGAAGTGGACATCTACCAATGAGCCGCACTACATCGAGATGCTTCCGATCGGAACCTACACACTGACTGAGACCGCACCTCCGGCTCTCTATACGAAGGCAGAGGATGTACAGTTTGAAGTCAAGGATACCGGGGATATCCAGACGGTCACTATGATGGACAAGCCGACCACGATCGTCATTCACAAGAAGGATATCGTGGAAGGCGAGAAGGGAAATGAACTTCCGGGTGCCAAGCTTGAGGTCCGTGATTCAACTGGAAAGGTCATCGATTCCTGGACTTCCGGAACGACTCCGCATGAGATCGCATACCTGACTCCGGGAACCTATACCCTCACTGAGGTTACTGCTCCGTCTGGTTACGAGGTGGCTGAAAATGTAACCTTCTCAGTTGCTGATAACGGAGAGATCCAGCATGTGACCATGTATGATTCCCCGAAGGAAGAGAAGATCGACCTGACAGGAAAGAAGACCACTACCAGAAATACTCCGTCAGGCAGATCGACTCCGTCCTATCCGGGAGGCAGCTCTTCTACACCGACAGCTCCTGTAAAGACCGGCGATAATTCACCGATCCTGCTCTATCTGGGCATCCTGGGAGCAGCCGCAGCAACAGTCGTGATTCTTCTGGTTCTGAAGAAGAAAAAGGAGAATGAAGATTCCTGAAACAATTAATAGCAGATTACAGAGCAGACGCTTCGGAGAGGTATCTCCGGGGCGTTTTGCTTTGGCAGAAAAGAGGGCTAAATGAATCAGATTCTGAAAAGAGACGGAAAGAGAAACAGACGTTATTTTTTTACAACGGTAATCACGATGGCCGCATTGCTGCTGATGCCTATGAATGCATTTGCGGCAGCGCAGGTTCAGGGTAAGATCAACAACCTGTATTCCATTGTCACTACGATCATCACGGCGGCCGGAGCGATCGTCCTGGCCTGGGGTGTGTTTGAGTTTGCATCCGCTTATCAGTCCAGAGATACCGCCCAGCAGACGGATTCTCTGAAGAAGGTAGTAGCCGGGATCCTGATGTGCCTGGCGCCTACGATCATCAATCTTCTGAAATGAGGTGATGGCAATTGATGTGGCAGCAATTCGCACTGCAGTCCATGCCGGCCATGCTGAAGCTGCCCGGCTGGATGACCGCAATCGGAAACTGGATCGGGGACCGTTTCTCTGATGCAGGAAATGCTCTTTACGATACGGTGCTGTCTCCTGTAATGACCTGGCTCGGCGGCATTATGTTCTCTCAGGGAAGAGCTCTCCTGAACACAGGCTTTGCTATCTGGAAGAGCTGCAGTCAGGTCGCATTGGATTTCGTCCAGAAGAACCCGGAAGGCCAGTTTGGAGCCTGGTCCGTTGTGTCAGGCTCCGGGGTCTACGGAGTCTTTCTGGCGATTGCAGGTTCGCTGACGATCTTCTATTTCGCCGCAGGCTGGCTGAAGGAAAGCATTGACATCCGGACCACGTTTAATCTCGAATCCATGTTCAAGATGTTCATCCGGTTCGCAATCACCATTTCTCTGGTGATGAATTCAATGTCACTGGTGAGAGGGATCAACAATGCCTCGATTGCCCTTGCACATACCATACAGATCACAGAGTCAGATGAAAAGAAAGATACGGTCGACCAGGTCTTCGACAGCATGGAGGAATCATTGAGGTCGACGGATGAAAGTGAAGGTGCCGCCTGGTTCTCAGGAGGGCTGATCGCACTGATCGGAGGAGCTGTGGGAATGTTCACAATCCTGATCTCAGGCGTGGAGCTGGCAATCACAGTCATTAAGAGACTGTTCAAGGTTTACATGTGCATCCCCTTTGCCCCGGTAGCGCTCGCAGGCTTTGCCGGCGGGCGCGAATTTTCGCAGACCGGGATCGCATGGCTGAAGACATTTACGGCATACTGCCTTGAAGCATTTGTCATAGCACTGGCAATCAAGCTGAGCTTCGGACTGTTTTCGTCTGCGGCACTGAACTTCACTGCCAGCAGTTCCGATATTACGGTGCAAATGATGCTGGCAATCTTCAACCTATGCATGCCGATGGTGGCGACCGCAGCCTGTGTGAAAGGCGCGGATGGAGTTGTCCGGTCCTGCCTGGGACTGGGCTGATAAACAAATGATGAGAGGAGTGATCGGACATGATGGTTCCGGTAAATCAGAACATCGACTCTTACAAAGACGATTTCTTTAAGGGACTGACTATGAGGCAGACTCTCTTTGCAGTAGCTGCCGTAGCGGTCAGCGGAGGACTTCTGACTTTCTTCCTTCTTTACCTGAAGATAAATGCTTCCCTCGCCATGTACCTGACCCTGCCGTTTGCATTTCCAATCATCGCAGCCGGCTTCGTCAGGATACACGGCATCGGGCTCAGCGACTATCTGAAGCGGAAGAAGAAAGTTCAGAACCAGCCTTCTTTCTTCTATCAGCCGGAAATGATCTTCTGGTTGAATCAGGGGCTTATTTCTCCTGATGAAGAGCCTGGTGAGCAGGTCAATAGGAAAGAGGAGGCAGGTAAGTCACTGAAGAAGCTTTATCTGGAAACGGAGGAAACCGTCTCAGAAGAGTCAAACAGGATGAAAGAAAGAGCAGCAAGTGAGGTGAATGATGTTGAAAGCAATGAAGGAATACAAGGAGCTGACCCAGCCGCTGTACCGGCTTCCGAAGACGGTCCAGCAGATGATACCGGTTGACCGGATTTCCAAGGACGGGATCTGCCAGCTGGAGGAGAAACCTGAAGGAGCAGACATCCTATTTGACAAGGCATATCTTTTCATGGATACCAACTTTGCAACCATGGATGACCTGGAGAAGGATGACTTCCTCAGGCGGTACTGCCTGATGCTGAACAGCCTGAATGTCAGCTTCAAGATTCTGATGATCAATAACAACCAGGATATGGAGCAGGTGAAGCGGGACGTCTTTATCCGTGAGAAAGATGGTCAGTTCTCGGAAATGATCCGGTCCTTCAACAAGTACATTTCCGACAGGGTCATGGAAGGACACTCCGGTCTGACCCAGACAAGGGTTTTCGTTCTGTCTGTACGGAAGAAGGATGTCGGATCAGCCAGAGACTATTTCCGTTCGATCGAAGCGAACCTCAAGGTAAACTTCAGCAAGATGGAGAGCGAACTGATCCCTTTGAATGGGACGGACCGGCTCCGCTACCTGTATACCTTCTGGCATATGGGTGAGGGGAAGCAGCTGACCCTGACCTGGGAACAGATGGTCAAAGGGACGAGGGACTGGAAGGACTTCATCGCTCCTCAGCATGTAGGCTACTTTCAGGATGAGTACGGAGCCATGGATGGGATCACGCTGCAGTTTGCAAACCGATACAGCAGAGTTCTGTACCTGCCATCCCTTCCTAGCGGAGTCAATCCGGAGATCATGAATCGTTTCCTTTCAGGAGATTACCAGTGCAGTGTGACTATCGATGCGGCGGCTATTCCAATGGATGCGGTCCGCAAGAGATTGAATGACCTCTACATGCAGGTTGGAAGAACAATCGAGAAACAGCAGGAGACAAGGAACCGGGCAGGCGCCTGGTCCAGCGATGTCTCCTATGAAGTCCGCAGGCAGAAGACGGAGATCGAGGAACTGCTGGACGTGATCAACGATAACAATGAAAGGATGTTCTACGTCGGCGTTTACGCGGTGATCAATGCACCGACCAGAAAAGAGCTGGAGAACAATGTGACTACCTTCTGCTCAGCGGCAGAAGGAGAAGGATTCCATTTCGAACCGGTTTACTGGGAACAGATGGAAGCCTTCCATACGGCATCGCCCTGCGGAGTCAGGTTCTGCAACACCATGTACCCGCTCCTGACCCAGCCGCTTGCAGCATTTACACCCTTCATCGTACACGAACTGTACCAGCCCGGCGGCATCGCTTACGGCGTGAACCAGATCAGCCGGAACATCCTGATCGGTGACCGGAAAAGACTCCTGAACGGAAATGGGTTTATCCTGGGCCTTTCCGGGTCCGGCAAAGGTATGGAGACCAAGAAGGAGATCACGGAGATCTTCCTGACAACAGACGACGACATCATCGTCATCGACCCGATGAACGAGTACGAGGCAATCTGCGATTACTTCCACGGTCAGTTCATCGATTTCTCAGCGACTTCCAAGCACTTCATCAACCCGCTGGACACGGACACCCTCCAGTACATGGACTCCAGGTCGACCTTCCTCAAGGACAAGACCAACCTGATGCTGTCCATCTTCTCCCAGATCAAGGAGAACAACATGGAGCCGGAGGACAACTCCATCATCGGCCGAGTTGTCCAGCAGATCTACAAAGGAGTGGGAGAGAAACATTTCCTGACACCGACTCTGGTGGACTTCTACCAGATCCTTAAGGAGCAGCCGGAAATGAGAGCCCAGGCGCTTGCTCTGTCGATGGAGCTGTTCGTCACCGGGGCCATGAACATGTTTGCAAAGCCGACAAACGTGAATACCAGGAACCGGTTCACCGTTTATGGTATGGCGGATATCGACCGGTCACAGTCCGGCATGGGAATCATCATCATGCTGGAATCAGTCCGCGCGAGAATTGCAGAGAACGCAAAGAAAGGAAAATGCACATGGGTATTCATAGATGAGTTCCACAGGGCGAGGCGTTTCGCCGCCTGAGAGTCTTTGACTTTAGGGTAGCGGGACTGGCAGTGCCCAAAACTGCCAGTACAACTGTTATGGTACTGTTCAAATGAGTGGGTAACGCCACGAAGGGACACACACAAACTGCCCACTGCGTTAGTAGCAATGCAATGCGAAAAGGTAGGGAGAGCTGGGCTGAAGAGCAAAAAGCCAGCCCCACAGAGTTACACTGGGGAAACGTTTGCAGAGGTGCAGGCCGCTGGTGATTATGTAGTGCAGCTGTATATGGTGAGAATCCTTAGGGGGACGAACCAACGATTGAAAGGGTCTAGAATTCGAATACGTTGAATAAGCGTATGCCGGTTGCCCGGGGTCAGCTACCGAAAAGTATGGGTTGTGGATTTGAAATTCGGGATACCGTTACAGGCGGTATAAGCTGGCAGGCCCATAGAAGGCACCTAAGTACAGCATTGGTATCATATCGGAACGTCGGAAGCAGCAGACAGGGAGTGATTGCATTCGTGATGATCTGTTGGCAGGGAAAGCAGTGCAGGATAACCGAAACTGTATAACCTGCCTTAACTGCTGTGAAAGCGGAGGCACGAGCGAAGAAGTTTCTGTAACGGAAATGGAGCAACAGCCTCTAGTGGGGCGCCGTGAGAGCGGTGCTTGATAGTTGCAAAATAAAACGGTCAACATACATAGGTTCGAGTAGGACTAAGAGAAACGAAGTCTTGCGAAAGCGAGGTGATGTTGACTATGCAGAGAACAGGAGTGCTTAAGAATAGCTCTATCCGACATGCGGAGTATTACAACATGATAGATGTGCTGGATGCTCTATATAGGGATAGTGCGGAAAACAAAGTATTCACAGACTTGGTAAGTATCATAGCAACCAAGCCCAACATTGAAATGGCCTATCGCAACCTTAAGGGAAACAAGGGTAGCAGTACTCCTGGAGTCGATGGACTTTCGTTCAAAGACCTCAGTGCTATCCCAAGCGAGCTATTCGTGAAAAAGGTGCGGGACAAAATCTGGAATTATCAACCAAAGGCGGTAAAGCGGGTCTATATACCCAAACCCAATGGAAAGATGAGACCTCTTGGAATCCCTACCGTAATAGACCGGGTAGTTCAACAAAGTGTATTGCAGGTCATGGAACCTATATGTGAAGCGAAGTTCTATGCGCATAGCTATGGGTTCAGGCCAAACCGCAGTACAAAGGAGGCGGTAGCGTTTTGCTACAAGCTGGCACAGCATGACGGCTATCACTTTGTGGTAGACGTGGACATTAAAGGTTTCTTTGATAACGTGAACCATGGAAAGCTGCTGAAGCAGATATGGAGTCTCGGTATCAGAGATAAGAGACTGATTTGTCTGATCAGCAAGATGCTGAAAGCGCCGATTGAGGAAAACGACGAAAGGTGGATTCCCGATAAGGGTACACCGCAAGGCGGAGTCCTCAGTCCACTGCTGGCCAATATCGTTTTGAACGAGCTTGACTGGTGGATTGCGAGCCAGTGGGAGGAGATGCAGGTGCAGAAAAGCCTTCCGAGTGACATGTGCAGAAATAGTAACGGCTCATGGAACAAAGGTGCATTGTACAGGCGTCTTAGGAAAACGAGTCTGAAGGAAGTCAGAATCGTCAGATATGCAGATGACTTTAAAGTTTTCTGTAAAAGCTATGACGAAGCTGTCCGAATGAAGAGAGCTGTGGAAATGTGGCTATGGGAGCGATTGAAGCTGGAAACATCGCCGGAGAAGTCGAAGATTACTAATCTGACGACTGGATACAGCGATTTCCTCGGAATCCGATTCAGACTGATCCAAAAAGGGAAAAGGTGGGTAATCAAGTCGCATATGACTGATAAAGCCATTGCGATGGAGCAGGCAAAGTTGAAGAACTCTTTAGTTAAGGCCTGTAAAGCCCATGCCTCTGAAAAAGCACAGCATGACGATATCATCGCCTATAATCAGGCGGTTGTTGGTATCCACGGGTACTACAACATGGCAACAATGGTCAATGAAGACGTGCATAGGCTCTTTCCTGCTTTGGACAGAACGATGAAGATACGATGTGCCAGAAGCAATTCTCTTAGTAAGGATAAGCCTGAAAAACTCAAAGGCGCAATGGATGAATATTTCTTTCAGATGTATGGCAAGTCGAAGCAAGTGAGGTACATCAATGGGATGATTGTGGTCCCGGTCGCCTACTGTCATACGACGAATCCGATGTGCCATAGCCCTTCGGTGAACAAATACACACCGGAGGGGCGTAAGAGGATTCATTCGCTCCTGCAGAGCAGAGCTTATTCCAAGGTGCTGATTGAACTGGCTGAACAGTCCAGTCCGGAAGGCATCGAGTTTTGCGATAATCGACTCTCAAGGTTTGTTGCTGCAAAAGGTAAATGTGAAATCACCGGTAAACAGCTTTTGCTGGAAGATGTTGCTTGTATCAGAATTATTCCGAAAGCAAAAGGTGGCAGTGACAGCTATGACAATCTGAGAATTGTCTGCCGTGAGGTAGAGAAGATTATATTTGCTGATGATGTGGATGCTATCAGAGAGACGATTCGTCGCCTCAATGAGAATTTCAATGTTCGTATGCAGAAACTGAACCGATGGCGGCACTTAGCCGGCTTAGGGACAGTGTGCATGAAATAAAGTGAGCACGAATACTCTGAGAGTGGCCGTTTTAATAATGATGGAACTATTCCCATGGAACGCCGTGTGCAGTGAAAGCTGCTTGCACGGTGTGGGCCGGGGCGAAAGGTCCGAAAGGATCTGACCTATCGGCATACCTTTCCCATAACCAGTATTCGGCAGCCTACCTGGAGAAAATCTGGCGTGAGGTCCGAAAGATGGGCGGCCTCTGCACGGCCATTACCCAGAACGTCGCCGATCTTCTGACGACAACGGCAGTCGAGTCCATGCTCTGCAACAGTGAGTTTCTGATGCTACTTAATCTGAAGGAGAATGAAAGACATTTGCTGGAAACCGAGCTTGGAATCTCCCCCAACCTGATGCAGTACATCAGTAACCCCGACTGTGGCTGTGGGCTCCTGAAATTCGGCAACCGGGTCATCCCATGTGACGGCAGACTTCCCAAAGACAGTGCCATGTTGTTGTCCGGCAAATTAAATGATGTCCCATCCGGCAGATTATTTCGCGCCGATTTTGGATTTCTACAGATGTGTCAGTCACTTTAAAAGTAACTGTTTCTGCGAATTGTTT